>CAYSOI010000307.1:0-5616 GCA_964432425.1 uncultured Opitutales bacterium
GAATGGATGTGGAAACCGACAAGTTCCAGGACAGCCTCGGAACCGTCTCCGAATTAGTGGCTTGAGGTTCATGACCTTTGTTACACACCGGACTCGCAGGCTTGTTCCTCCAACGATCAAACGAACTATCAACAACATGGAGGGATGAGCCTGCGAGTCCGTATGCTTTCTATGATGAGCACTGTTGGAGTGAAGACTGTTACCGCCTTTTTTCTACTCTGCTTCTCGTCCCAAATTCTCCAGGCCAATCTGATTCGCCTGAAGGATCTGGATTTGGAAAATACCGCAGGGTTTTTGAATGACCAACTCTATGCGACAACAGAGGACACTCTCTCTTCCATTCTTCATCCTGAATCCATTGAAAGGACAGCCTGGAGAGTTCCCACGACCCAGGTTGATCGCCGACGAAACAATACATTTCATTATCGAATTGCGTTCAAAGAGGCCAAGTCGCTGGGCTCTTTGACGGTTTCTCTCTCCCGCCCTGGGAAAGTCTCGGTTCGGGCCTTGAAAGCTACGGTAGCTTATCCAGGTGATCCGGGAAACGCAGATCATTGGGAGAGCCACACCTTACAGAAATCGGCTCAGCTTTTGGATGTCGTCTTTCCGGAAAATTTCCAAACCCGAGCCATCTTACTCTCTGATACCCGGACCAGCGGAGATTCCCAGCTTCATCATTTGTGGCTTCAGGAAGATCGTCTGTTTCGCCTGAATCTTTCTGCCATTGCTCAAGGTGAACGTTCCGAGTTTGGTTATGATCCCATGAATCTCGTTCGTGGAAGCGAATGGCGAAATGCGGGAAGCGATCCGCAGAATGGCCAGATCAGTCGTCCTGGCATCAGTAACATTCACCCCTCCTCAGTAAATCTGGTTTGGGAGCAACCGAGGAAAGTTTCTCTGGTTCGCATTCGTTCCAGTGCTGTTGATTTTCAATTAAAAGAGTTCCTCGGAAGTGAGGACGAGAATCCAGCATTGGCAGCACCGAATGATTGGCGACCTCTGGAAGTCGTTCCTCAAATCCGAAAATTAAGTCGGAATGAGACAGCGGAAATGAAGTTTGTTTTCGATCCGCCCAAAGACATTCGGGCTCTGCAGTTTCAGGTTATCAAAGTTCGCGGCAAATCTGCTGCAATTCTTGAGGTTCAGGACTTTTCCGCATTTCAGACTCTCCAGCCTGGTGAAAAGCCGCCTACCACTTTGGATGCGGCTCCCAAGCAGCCTCCTTTGCAAATTTCCTACTCGATTGATGTGGATTCTGAACCGGCCATGGTGATCAATACTCCCGATGGTCGCCGAGTGCGAAACCTCTTTGCCCAGGTTCCCAGAAAGGCTGGTGATCAATTGGCTGGCTGGGATTTGAAGGATGACCAGGGGTTGCCAGTTCCTGCTGGAATGTACAATTGGGAGGTTCTATATGGTCCAGCTCCGCGTTTGATCTATCGGGCGACAGTTTATCCCAATACCTTTGCTCACTCTCCACACAGCACTCCTTGGACAGGCGATGTGGACGATGGTTGGCTTTCCAATCATGGGAACATTACCGCCGTCTGTGCCGTCAAGGACCGGGTTTTCATCGGTCAGGGAGGTTCGGAAGGCGGACATGCTCTGATCGAGGTAACCAATACGGGTAGCAAGATCTGGGGAACACATGAGACGACCTGGAATCTGTTTTCAGACGGCGAAACTTTGTTTTCTCACCAAGGAAATCAAGTGCGTTGGCTCAATCGGGAAACCGGCAAACAGGAAGTGCTTTTCCTCACTGATGATCGAGCCGAACGATCTGGTAAACTCGTTGGGATGGCTGCTCAGGATGGCAACATTTATACCGCTTACCACTCACCAGTCCCCTATCTCGAAGATGCGTCAACGGCTGCGGAGGTAGCAATTGATCAGTGTTTGCCGAAGCTCCTCGAGGAAATCGCCGGAGGTAGTAATTACGGCATTCCCGGCCGTCCGCAATGGGACTTCATGAGTCTCTTTCGGCTCACGGATTATGTGAATGGAACAGAAGCCAATGGTGGATTGATCCGACTGCGAAGTACAGAAGGCGTCGGCCGCAAACAACACATTCTCCTGTCCTTCAAGGAGCCGACTGCTTTGGGGAGTCTGGTCTTTCCGCCTTACAAAGCTCCTGAGGGTGTCACGATGAAGGCGTATGTGTTGAAGAAGAACGCCACTTTCCCACCAAATGTGAATGCGGAAGAAGACTGGACTGAAGTGCCGCTGGGCGAACTTGTCCAATGGAATTGCATTCCTCTTCCTGAAGGGATTCAAACGCAGGCCTTACGACTGACCTTTTCTCAACCCGGCAATGAACTCGACGCATTGCTGGATGGCGATGTTCTGGAAGAACGATCAGTGGATCTGGATCTGGGCTTCCCTGGTGAGAAAAGGAAGACGAGTTCACCAGGTCTGCGAGTTGGCAAAAAGCCGGAATGGAAAGGTGAACTCGATGGCATGCGAATCCTGCGTCGTCGGTTTGCCAATGTGACGGCAAATGCGAAGATCACTGTGAGTTCGGGAACTTATGACCCGAAGACTGGAGTTTGGGATGCGAACCGGGACAAAGTGCTCAGCGAAGTGGATCCTGGAATCCTCACTCTGACTTGGGATACTCCGCAAAAGTTGCGAGGGCTTTCCCTAAAGGAAGTGGATGGCGAGGAAGCCCGGATCGACATTTTGAAACCCTCTGGAGACTGGGAGGAAGTTGGCGTCTATAAACAGAAACGTCGCTTTCTCTACCAACCTTCTCGCAGAAACAATCCGGATACTGTGTACATCGATGGCGTGGTGGATTTTGGCAGGGATGTGGAGACTAGTGCCGTTCGTATCCGAGTCATTTCGCAATGGAAAGAACAGACAGGCCGACCATGGGGAATTCGTAAAGACCGGGGCGGAAGGACTGTGGATTTGAAACGTTGCCGAATCTATGGCGTTGCGGCCTTGAGTTATCTTGGTGGCGAGGTGGAAAAGAGTTCCATTGGCGTCCAACGTCTGGAAGTCCGAAACTCCAAATCCGGGCAACTTGTCGAGGAGATCCCTTCAACCATCACAGGTGAGTTGAGTTTCGGGCCGGATGGCAAACTTTATGGTATCGCAGGAACTACCATCATCAGGGCAGAAGATGGTAAAGTGACGGTCGAAGGCTTGGAGAATCCGGTTTGCCTGGAGGTTTCGAAAGAGGGTGAATATTTTGTCTATGATCATGGAGAAACCAACCGTCAGGTGAAGGTCTTTAGCCAAGATGGAAAGTTGCTTCGCAAGATCGGGAATCCTGGGCGACGAGTTGCGGGGCCATTTGATCCGGAACTCCTGGAGGACATTAACGAGATGACACTCGATTCGGAGGGGAATCTTTGGATGGTTTACAAACACGACAATCCTCGGCGTGTGATCAAGTTCAGTGCGGAAGGTAAGTTTCTGGCAGAATTTTACGGGAACACCAACTATGGCGGCGGCGGGATTCTCGATCCCTGGGACCCGACCCGGATGTACTACCGCGATATGATTTTCAAATTGGATCATGAGACAGGGAAAAGTCGCGTCATGGCATTGGTGTCCGCGGATCATATGGACTCCAGTGACTATTCGAAACGTAGAATCCGCTGGTTGACCGAGCCGCTCATGGTCAATGGTCAACGTTACATTGTGACAGCACCGCATGGAGTACAAACTTCGCAGAATGTCGGAGTGGTCCATCTGTTTGATGAAGAATCGATGACGGTGCAGATGTGTGCGGCCATGGGCCTGGCGTCTTCTTTTCCGCCGTTGCAGGATGATCCAGAGATGCTGGGCAAAGTTGGGGGAAATCCTCTTGGTGGATATCGTTTTCTTTGGAATGACTTGAATCAAAACGGGCAACCCGATCTGGATGAAGTGGAGTTTACAAAACTGGATACTACTCGGTTCACGGTTGGGAAGTTTGATCATGAGTTGGGGATACAGTCTGGAAACTTGCGTTGGGAGGTGGCTCGTTTTCTGAAAGATGGTACGCCCATTTACGAAGAGAAGTCATTCCCCTTTGAAGCCAACTTCCGGCTCACGACTGGTAACTACTTTCGGTATGGTCAGGAGGCCAATGAAGTTCTCAATGCAGAAGGTGAATTGATCTGGAGTTATCCAGCCAGCACAGGGATGCAGGGATTGTTTGTTCCACCTTTTCAGCATGGTGTGGTGGATTTGCAGTACGGGATCAAAGGTTATGGAATAACTTCGCCGGATGGATTGGGCGACTTCTTTGTGGTCTTCGGGAATCATGGGCAGACCAATGTTTGGACAGCGGATGGATTCCTGGCGACTCGTCTCACGCATCACATTCGGGATCCTCGCCGGAGAACATTTTCTTCGTTTTCCCATAAACTAGGGACGGATGTTACGGGTGTGACTCTGGGGCAGGAACACTTCTTTAACTACTTCTGCCAAACGGCGAAGGACGGGCGTTTTTACATGGTGGGTGAACACTTGTCGGCCAGTCTGTTTGAAGTCATTGGGCTGGACAAATTCAAGCGTGTGCGGGGGACCATCGAAGTGTCTCCTGAGTTGATTGAAAAGACTCGTGACTGGGAAGCCCAACGAATTGAGAAAGATCATTTCGCGAAACCCAAGATCGCCAAATCCATACCTGGCAAACCCGTGCTGGATGGTTTTATCGAACGCTCCGAGTACCCTTCCAAAACTTTGGAGATGGAGGATGTGGCAGAGTTTCATTACACACATGATGAGAAGAATCTGTATGTGGCGTGGCGGTCCTCTTTCGGTGTTGGGCCATTGAAGAATACAGGAACTGAATTTCAACGTGTTTTCAAAACCGGTGGAGCGGTGGACTTGAAGCTGGGATTGAATGCTTCTGCCGATGCCAAACGCAGACGACCGGTAAGCGGAGATATTCGGGTCGTGTTTACGAATTTAAATGGCAAGCCTTCCGCCATTCTTTATCGTCCTGTGTCGACCAATCGATCCAAGTCCTGGGCAACCACAACTGTGGCTGGCGGAACGACTCGTTTTGACGAAGTCAGTCTCTTGAAGAATGTACGTATCAAGCATCAGGAGTTTGACAGGCATTACATTTTGGAAGCCGTTCTTCCCTGGAGTTCCCTTGGTTTGAAAACGGCACCTGCTGGCCAACGTTTGCGGTTTGACTGGTCTGTACTCACCACGGAGAACGGACACCAGACCACCGGACGCCAATCCTGGGCCAATGCACTCGCCGTGGGCATAACGGATGAGCCGACAGAAGCGAAATTGATGCCTGGACTTTGGGGTTGGTTGGAGATTCAAGCCAAGGACAGCAATGTGCCGGATTTGGATGCTGTTTTGGGTGGCAAAAAGAAGAAAGAAACTTTGGACGATTTATTGGACGGACTTTAATAACCACTTTTGCAAAATGAGAAAACTGATCACTCTTCTGACTACTCTGATACTCATGGACTTCGCTTTCGCAGGTGAAGAATCACCGAAGTATCGGACGGACGAAAACAAAGACAAAAGCTTGCCCTGGTATCAGCCCAAAATGGGCGTATTTCCTCCTGAGGATGCTTCCCATTATGTAAGCGGCGATCTGTTTGGCGGCAACCGGATAGAACGCGAACTCTTCATTCGGGTGGATCGCAATGATAC
>CAYSOI010000308.1:0-5580 GCA_964432425.1 uncultured Opitutales bacterium
AGGATATCCTGACAACTCAGAGGCAAACGGGACAACCCCGCCATCAAGCCATAATTGGTATTCTGTGGACCATCCGGCAAAGCCTCGCAAAACTTCAGGTCCGTCCAAGTCTCTCCACCGTCCTTGCTGATGGCCGTCCAGCGACGCCGTGGATTGGCCCCCTCTTCGGCCCAGTGCCGACGGGAGTTGTAATAAATGGTACCATCGGCGAGTTCGGCAATGGTCGCCTCCCCTGTTCCTTTGGCTGGAAACGGACCGCTGGTGTGCCAGTTTTTTCCGTTATCATCGGAATAGATCGCATTGGTAAAATGCTGAGGCCATTTGCTACGGTTGTTTTGCCCTGCATAGTAGCGGGATGGCCGAATCAACCGCCCCTTGTTTTCCCCACGCTGCAGAGTCAGGCCATGTTCATTCATGTGCATGGAAGGAACCCGACCTTCCTTATCCGGATGAATCCTTGCCTCAAACGGAGCCCAGGTCAGCCCATGATCCTGACTACGATAAACAGTCAACTTCGCAGGCGGATGCCGCTCCTCCACAAAGGCAAACACATCACCATTGGTTTCATTCACAATGACACCGCCGCCCATGAAGCCTTTACCGATTAGGATGTCCTCACTCCAAGTCTTTCCGCCATCCGTACTTCGCTTCAGTTTCACACCGTTCCAAACCGCCAGCAAGGAGCCATCCTTGGCCACCACAATGTTCGGAAACCGGCCCCCTTGGTGCACTGACGTAATCTCCAGAGCAGGCTCTCCAAGAAAGGAGTCCAGCGGTGCTGCAGCAACAAAAACCGGGAGCAAACAACTCCACAAAAACAGTATATTTTGCATCAGTGGGTCTTGGGTAGTACAGGGTTCTTGCCTTTAATCAACTCTCCATTGATGCGAACATCGTCCCAAGCTCCGAGATCATCGAAAGAACCAAGTCCGATCATGCCCCACTGATACGTTGTATCCTTGGCAACTTTGGCAGGTTTCTCCATATCATCGAAATAGATCTCAATCGTCCCATCCTTCACTTTGCGAACTACTTTCACATCGTGCCAATGCTCATTCTTCCATGGAATGCCCCCAGTGTTCTTTGTAGTAATTGCAGTTCGGGGCTTATCATCCACGATAAAGATCTGGCTGGAGTGCGGATCCGGCTTTTCGCCAAGGTGCACATAATAAAAGTTAGCTGGATCCTGCCATCCAAAGAATACGTCCATATCGCGATGGCCTCTTGAATTTTGTAAAGTCATGACCTTAGCCGTCAGAACAAAATCGCCAAACACATGATCCTTCAGCAAAGCAATACTGTGCGGACTCCGGTGCGGCGGTTTGTATTTTCTGGAAACCCCCAGCAGATGAAGCGCATTATTCCGCTCCCCTTTGAAATCAGTGATTTTCCAGCGGTCCGCCTGCGTCGGCAACCACTGGGACAAGGCGTCCTCACATTCAAAGTCCGTTTGAAAAACCGGTTCCGCAGATACAGAACTCAGCAAAATCGAGGAGAGAAGGAACAATTGGATTCGTTTCATGGTTAGGATCATTTGAATTTCAATGTCGAGAGGTAGGCAACAAGATCACGAAGGTCAAGAGGAGGAAGTGTTGCCCCTAAGGGAGGCATGGCGGAAATGGGTGGAGTTGTGGATTTTATTTTTGCTGCGGGAACGACGGTTTCTTTTCCACCCAAGGCGACAATGGTGACTTGGCCTTTGGTTTTTTTAGGGATTCTGCCGGTCAAAGTCGTTCCATCTTTTAGTGTGAGAATTGAATTTCCATATCCCGGTGAGATTTCTGCACCGGGGTCGACCAAGGATTCGACCAATTTTGCAGGACTCAAACGGTCGGCAACCCTGGTCAATGCTGGCCCCTGAATGCCGCCGCCACTGCGGATTTTGTGACACTGCATGCAAGCTCCCTGGTTTCGGAAAATGCTCTCACCTTTTACCGGGTCACCGCCCACTTTGCTCAACAGATGCACGGCATGTTTTCCTGATTGGGCAAACGTTGTAGCTATTTGCTGGTTGGCTTCGATGGTAGAATTCTTTAAAACCATGTATAGATCCAGCCGAAGTTCAGGACGGAGATTATCCGCAACGTGTTGATTCCAAATCTCTGCGATACTTTGTGGATTCTTTTTGCCCAAACCTGCAATGCTGGTACGGGCGGCAGCAACCGATCCGCTTTCAATAATTTCCAGTGCCACCGTCTCAACATTCGGAATGTTCAAGGCAAATCCATGGCGAATTGCTGCCGCCAGTAGAGCGGGTTCCTTTGTTCGTTTCACAATCAGGGATTTGACCAAGGGCAATGCCTCTGCTCCGTTATTGTTCACAAGACTGTCCAATGCCACCACACGAAGGTCTACTGGAAGCTGCATATTTCCTACCTGATCTCTCAAGATTCCAGGATGCAGTCGTATCCCAATCTTGTCCGCCAATGGAATGGCCAGGACCTGCAGATCAAGTGGAGGATTATTTTGCAGAAACTCGCTAAAGGAATCCTCGATTTCTCTGCCTAGTTCACCAGTGTTCACATTCTCTTCGGCAGGAGTCTGCTGCGGGCGGTAATGCCCCAGCACTGGATCTGTAGAAATTCTTTTATCCCATAAGTGTAGAGCATGAAGGGCCGCTTTGCGTACAGACAGGTCGGCCTTTTCACTGGAGGCGATTGCTAACAAATTCCGGGCATGCTTTGGCATGGCTAAACGATAGTTTGCGGCAACGACTCTTCGCTGTACGGAAGACGGATACTGCTGGAGTGCTTCGGGAGGTATCTTTGCAATGGATTCGCCAGCCATAGAATGAAGGGCTTGGGTGTCATAAATGGCACGGATAGCTTCAGTTCTTAGTAGTGGCGAAGGATCGTCCAAGAAGGCGTTCAGCTTTTCGCTTTCGTGACGTCGAAAATACAAAAGGGAGATCAGACGAACTTCCTCACTTTCTGACTTGGCATTTTTGAGCACGGCCTCAGGAGTTCCGACCCTGTCGAGTGCAGTCAAGCATGCGTGCCGCAATACCGGATCAACGGAAGGCAATTCCCCTGTGGTTTTAGCCATACCAAAGAGGGCTTGGGTCACTTGCTCATCACCACGTTCAGCGACTCGACTCAATGCAAGGGCAGCCAAGGAACGAACCCTCAAGTTTTTGTCCTCCAATAACTGGATCAAACGGTCTTTGGATTCTATGATTGTACTGTCACCCAAAGTGCGGGCAGTATTGGCTCGAATTTCAGGATGGTGATCACTCGTTAATTGGCCGAGGATTCCGCCTGTCTCCTCTCCTTTTCTGGCCAACTGTCCAAGGCCCCAGATGGCATGCAGTCGAGCGGTTAGATTCCAGGATGAATCCTGGGCGATTTTCTGCAATGTAGACAGACCTAACTGTCCACGGTTCACGAGTTCAAATTGAGCAAATTTTCGAAGGCGTTTGTCAGAAGAATTCAACAGCAAAGCCAACTGAGCCAACGTTTCATTCTGAAGCCCCTTTTGAAACCATGCTTTGATTTCCTCTCCTGCTGCCTTCTGCCTGGGATCTATGGGCTCCAACACCTGAATGGCACCTTGGGTATTGACACTCCAACCACCTCCGAAATCACAGATGTAAATCTTGCCGTCAAAGCCATGCTCCACGTCTGTCACGCCGACCCCTTTGAACAAGACTTCTTCAGAGGCGGCTACATACCCGGCTCCCTCGGGCTTCACGCCGATCAACAATCCGGTACAATTGACCGAAGGTCCGCGGTAATTGGCCAACAGGAATTTCCCCTGCAAGTCCACGGGCAGAGAGTCCCCGGACAAATAGGTAACTCCAGACGGGCCTCGGGCCACATTGGACGCTGGAGGATACACCCATTGTGGCTGTTCTTTGTTCCATGGCTTGAACATCTGCTCCTTTACCCACATGGAGGTTTGCGGATGAAAGTTTTCCCAGTCCAGAATCTTTCGATAGTGATGTGCAGACTGATGCGACATATCCCAACCGGAATCAGAGCCTTCTAGCACATAAACCAATCTCGCCAAGTCTCCGATGTCTCCGGTTTTGTCGAAGGTGAAGAGGTTTCCATATTCGTCAAAAGCCAGTTCCTGAGGGTTTCTTAACCCGGTACAAACCACTTCAAAATCACTGCCATCGGACTCACAGCGGAAGATCGCTCCCCTGCCCGGTGCGGAATAGTTCTTTCCTTCCTTGGTCGTGACATTGTAACCACGATCTCCGACGGAAAAATACAGCCGCCCATCCGGGCCTCGAATGATGCCATGCAGATCGTGGCCAATGAAGGAAACTCGCACACCAAAACCTTCTGCAATCGAATCATGCACATCAGCCACACCATCATCGTTCTGATCAATTAGCTTCCAGACTTTGGGGATACAGGTGAAGTACACCGCATCGTCTTCCGGGAGGACAGAAAAACCGATCCCATCCACGGCATGTTTGAAGTGATCGGAAAAGAGGGTTCGGTGATCGGCGGCACCATTTCCATCCTTATCTTCCAGCCGAATGATGCGGTCGGCCACGGTCGTAAAGAACCCCTCTGGAAAACGGGCTTTGTACTTCTCATAAAGTTTCGCCCGGTCCGCAACCTCGGTTGCCTGGAAGTCTTCCCGAATCAGTTCATTGGCACCCCGTAGGTCTGGAACTCCAAGCCAGAAACGATTTACCTCTGTCACAAAGATCCGGCCTTTTCGGTCAATCCCGATGCTTCCAGGGTTTTCCACAAATGGAAACTTGGTCCAAACATGCCCCTGCAACCCCTCATGCTGGATCACACCAGGAAAGGGTTCTCTCTGATTGGAGAGCTCAGGCAGATCCTTCTCTGCAACCGTGGGAAGCTTTTTGAAGCGTTTGTTGAGCTCTTCAACCGAGACCGCATGTCCATGGGTCGCCAGAACCAGAAAAAGTAAAAAAGTTGAGCGTATTTTCATACCATTCACGAAACTTTAAATGGCTCCATTCCCGCATCCTGCCACAGAAATCTCACATTACTCCATGCAAGAGCCCCAAAGGACCTCAACTGAGCCTAGCTTTTAGAGATAAGCCGAGAATGCCGTAGACTTAAGCACCTTCCTCTGATGCAAAAGCCATGAAGGCATCCTGCGGAACGACCTTATGGGCTTAATCGAGGACGTTGATAACTCCTTCACATAATCGGGAAGGAATTCTAAAAGTATTCTTTCCCGATCTGTGGTTCGCCCGAAAGCTCGGATGCCCCGATACTTCTTGGCCTCGTTCACATCATTGACAGTCCAGCGGTTGAGTAGGCAACCGACGTTGTAGAGTTGCTTGTAAAATCAGCTGCCATAGGTCCAGTTGTTACAATGAGAAGCCTAAATCGACTAGGTATCGGGGCGATTCCCTGCCGCAACACAGGTAATTTTGATGATCGGAGCCTTGAAAATTGACGGTGAACGACGATGAGGATTACCTCTCGGATTCAGGGAATAACCAGCATTCTGGATTTCAGGTTTTACTTTCTTGCCAAAGGCAGCCTTGTTGGAGATGTCCATTTAATGATTGGACCGATCTAGCAGATCATTTTTTCAACCACTCACATCAGAAACCAGTTCCCATGCAAACATCCCGTCGAAATC
>CAYSOI010000309.1:0-5568 GCA_964432425.1 uncultured Opitutales bacterium
ATTCAAATGAAACACGTTTGAAAAAGTGAAATATTCAGGAAAAGCAACGTGACCTCTCCAAGATGGTGCTCGAGGGGGGACTCGAACCCCCACGGCCTTTCGGCCACTGGATCCTAAGTCCAGCGCGTCTACCAATTCCGCCACCCGAGCAGGCGAGGAGGTCGAAGGGAATGGTGTAGTTGGCAGCTGGGCAAGATTTTTTTGTGATTGGGTTGGAAATATTAAGAAGGAAACTTGATTCATCTTCCCTTCTCAGAAAAGATTTCCTGAATGAACTCCCCAGTAAAAACGCTCCGACTCTTTACCTCTCAAAAGGAAGCTGAAGAGGCGGAACTGGAACGACGTCGCAAGCAGACACCCGAAGAAAGGATGAAGGAATTCTCTCTTTTACAGGAACGAGTGTGGGGTGAGGCATGGACCTCCAAGCCTCTGGTCAGAGTCATGAAGATGAGAAGACTCCCTTGGGCAGATAAAGAATCATGATTCTGACCAAAGACATGCAGGAATTGACTGCAATATTTGAAAAACATGGGGTGGACTATGCACTGGTGGGAGGAGGGGCTGTCATTTTTTATGGGTATGCTCGAACAACCCAGGATATCGATTTTTTACTCAATCCTTCAGCGAAGAACTTGCCCCGCATTCTGGATGCCTTGGAAGAATTTGGATTTCCACCCTCAGAAGAACTCCAGAAATTTTTCAGCACAACCGGCAACGCTTTGCACCTTGGTATTGAACCGAATCGAATCGATTTGCTCACCAGTTTGGCTGGAATCGAGAATGAACAGGTGTTTGCCAACATTCAGCATGTAGAAATGGAAGGATGGTCCCTAAGAGTCATTTCGCTGAACGACTTGCTTCAAGTAAAACGTAAATCCAACAGATTAAAGGATCTTGCCGATGCAGAAGAACTGGAGAAAATTCAACAAGAATCCAAGTAGAAGTTTGTTTTCTCATTGAGGGAAGATGGGTTTCCGGTTTCCATCTTGGTACTATGAGAACTTTTACATGTTTACTTCTGGTTTGGGCACAAGGGTTATGGGGGGAAGTGCAGGTGCAGAACAATGCACTGCCCAATGCGCAGTTATTTGGACTTCGCTTCACCGGGGCGGGAGGTGAGTTTATTGGCAAAGTCAATTCGATCAATTCGGTGGCTCTGCAAAAGTATGTGACGGCGGCCTTTGAGATTACGGAGCTGAATATTGATATTGAAGGCAGTGCGACGCAGCTTCGGATTTATCACACGGGGACATTGCAGTCTTCGGCAGTCCTGCCGGGAAACCGGACGGTGAACAATCCATTGGATCGAGTGAACCCCAATTTGACCCAGAAGGTGAACAAACTGGTTTTTAAGGATTATCCGGCAACGACTCATGCCCGGACGCTGGAGTTTAAGGTCGCCAATAAGCAGGACATTTTGGATCTGCATGCCCAGCTGCGGAATCGATGGATCGGAGCCACAAACCCTGGTCTGAGCCGGACGTTGTTTACCGTTCCATGAGACTTTGGGAATGATTCCCACGCAGAGACGCAAAGGCGAAGAGAAAAAGAGCCATCTTCTACTTTTCGTATGTTTCGTGTATTTCGTGGTAAACCTAATTCTTCTCTACAGTCGCGGCACTGTATAAGAGAATCCTGACTACTTTTCTGCGGTGTGGATGGCGACGATGGAGGCGGTTAGGCCTTGGCTGGAGACTTTTGAGTATCCGGCCTGCAATATGTCTTTCGACAAGGATTCTTTATTGGGAAAAGCTTCGATGGTGTCGCCCAGATACTGATAGGCGGAGGCATTTCCGGTTAGGAGTTTGGCCGCAGTGGGGAGGATGGCCTTCAGGTATAGATAGTAGAAGGGCCGGAACCAAAAGTCCGGTTGGGTAAATTCGAGAATGTGAAGAGTGCCGCCGTTGGGCTTCAGGACTCGCAGCATTTCTTTCAGGCCTTTCTCCCGGTCCTCAAAATTACGAAGTCCGAAGGCGATGGTCAGAACATCGACACTGTTGTCTTCCAACGGTAAGTTCAAGCAGTCCCCTACCCGAAAGTTTAGGTTTTGTGCGGGAATCTTTTTGGCCTGAGCTTTTTCTCTGGCTTGCTCCAGCATGGGTTCACAAAAATCCAAGCCTTCCACGTTGGTGCTCTCCGGCAAACCTTTGCGAAGAGCAATGGCCACATCGCCACTGCCGGTGGCAAGGTCGGCCACCACACCTGGCTTCCGGGCTTTCACGCCCTTCACGAGGACATGCCGCCAGTAATTATCAATGCCCAGGCTCAGCGTACGATTGGCCAAATCGTAACGCCCGGCAATGCTGGCGAACATGGAGTTGACTTGCTCTGCCTGCGGCATCGTTCAGGTACTCAATCTTCTGCGGAATCTTCCTTGTCCCGAAAACTTTTCACCACCCACTTGGAGATCTCTTTGTCGGGATTATCGACCAGAGCTTTCGTGATGGTAAAGGTCTTTTTGTCGACATTTCGGCAGATGATGGTCAGGCCATGCTCCAAGTCGCGGAAACGTTCGGAACAGATGGTTCGCGGGGTCTTGTCCTGCTCTTCCACCAGCTCAAGAATGCGATCAATGGCCGCTTTCTCGAAGATCAGGGTGAAGCCGTGAGCATGCATGAAATCTTTGGCGTACTCCCGAAGTTCCGCCTTGTGCACATCATTTTGCAAATGGGAATTTTCGGACAGAAGTTGTTTCAAGTTCGAAGCAGGGTCTTCCACGGTTTCCTTATCCACCTCAAATTCCTTGATGGCAGTAGAGGGCAACTCGAATTTGAATTCACGAAACAACCGTTCGAGAACCGTCATGAGCCCCCGGGCACCGGTCTTTTCTCCATGAGCCAGCCGGGCGACTTCGAGGATGGCCTCTTCATTCATCTGGAACTTGATGTCATAGCCGTCGAAATCTTCCCGATATTGCTGCAGGATATTGCCTTCTGAGGTTTGGAGGATTTCGGCCAAATCATCCGTTTCCAGTGGATCGCAGGCAACCCGGACGGGGAGACGCCCCACAAACTCGGGTTCAAAGCCGTAATTAATAAAGTCACGGGTTTCGGCATGGTGCAGATACTTGGAGCTGTCCTGATCACTGAGATCCGCATCGGCCCCAAAGCCAATGGCAGACTTGGTGAGTCGTTTTTGGATGTCTTCGGCCAGTTTATCGAAGGCTCCGCTGACGATGAAGAGTACGTGGCGGGTGTTGATGGTTTTCTTGCGGGGCTTTCCTCCGCGTTGCATTTCCATCAGCGCCTGCATTTGCGACATCATGTCGGAGGGGCTGAATAGGTTGACTTCGGTTTCCTCCATCAGCTTGAGGAGATTGATCTGCACCCCACGACCAGAAACATCGCGTCCGCCACCAGCACGGCTTGCGGCAGAGGCAATCTTGTCGATTTCATCAATGTAGATGATGCCATACTTGGCCAGGTCCACATCGCCTCCGGCAACTTTGACGAGATCCCGAACCAAGTCATCCACATCCGAACCGACGTACCCGGTTTCGGAGAATTTGGTGGCATCGGCTTTCACAAACGGAACTCCAATTAACCGGGCAATCGTCCGCATCAGGAAGGTTTTGCCGACCCCGGTTGGTCCCAGCAACAGGATGTTCTGCTTGCTGTAATCAACGTCATCGAGATCCGGGTTATTCAGGCAGGTCCGTACATGATTGTAGTGATCACAAATCGCTACGGAGAGGACTTTCTTGGCGTCATACTGTTTGACAACATAACGATTCAAATAGTCCCGAATGTCCTTCGGCTTGAGACGGAAATCCCGAATGGCGGCCAAAGGATCTTCTTCTTCGGGTGGAGGAGGCGGCTCTTCTCCCGGCGGTGGAGTCGAGGGAGCCTCTCCATCATTTGGCGGTGAAGGGGGATTCTGAAAAAATGGGGAAACCCCAACAGACACATTTGGGTTTTTCAGGATGTCCTGAAGGTGTTTCTGGATTTCTTCAAAAGGGTTTGGAGGCTCTTTTCCTTTGTCGCTCATAAAGTGGGATTTGGATGTACTGTAGTACCATTTGACTTCAGGTAAGCGAACGCCGCAAACAAAATTACAGATTCATTTCCAGGGAATTTGGGTTTGCCGTTTGGAAATGGCCGCGTTGTCTGAGAGGAATTATGTTTCAATCTTTACCAGGTTTTCGTGAATTTTATCCACTGGATTGTGCACGCCGCAACTTCGTGTTCGACGCATTCCGCCGAGTTGCTCTGCGGTTTGGGTTTCAGGAATTTGATGCTCCCGTGCTGGAGCCTCTGGAATTGTACATCGAAAAGTCCGGGGAGGAAATTGTCGGGCAATTGTTCAACTTTACGGACCGTGGAGATCGTGAAGTTGCCATGCGTCCTGAGTTGACGCCTTCGCTGGCAAGATTGGTGGGAGCCAAGGCCAGCAGCCTGGGAATGCCGGTAAAGTGGTTCAACATTGGTGAACATTACCGCTATGAACGCCCGCAGAAGGGTCGCTTGCGGGCCTTTTATCAGTTCAATGGCGACATCCTTGGCGAACCCGGCCCGGCGGCCGATGCGGAGTTGATCGCCTTGCTGGTCGAAATTTTCCGAGACTTGGGCCTGACCGAAAAGGATTTCCGCATTCGACTCAGTGACCGCAATCTTTGGTTCCTATATTTGGAAGGCTTGGGTTTTGAAGAGTCCAAGGCAATGGAGATTCTTGGCGTCATTGATAAAAGCGAAAAGATCAATGCGGAGAAAGCGATGAAACTTTTTGAAGAGGTGTTGGGAGATCAGGCCGCCGCCCTTTCCGCAAAGGTCGATGCCATGAAATCCATTCGTACGATTGAGGATTTACAGACCTTGCTGGCAGGAGAAAACCTGACGGAGGAGTCCCAGGAAAAGATCACCAGCCGCCTGGAGGATTGGAGAGTCCTGTTCAGTTATCTGGAGGCTCTGGGAGTCGATGGTTTCATTCAGACGGATCTTGGGATCGTTCGTGGACTGGCATACTACACAGGCTTTGTCTTTGAAGCCTTTGAAAATGAGGGTCAATTCCGAGCTCTCGCCGGAGGCGGCCGCTACAATGATTTGGTCAAAAAACTTGGCGGGCCGGATCTGGCCGCGGCAGGATTTGCCATCGGAGATGTGACCCTGACCGATTGCCTCGACCGCCGAAACCTTCTTCCCGAAACCACCCCTGAACCCGACATCATCGCCATTCTCGGAGGCGAAGAGGAACGCCTGGAAGCCTTGAAGGACCTGGCCGAACTCCGTCGAGCTGGCTACACCATCGTCTACCCGCTGAAAAACCAGGGCTTCGGCAAACAATTCAAGAACGCCGGCAAATCCAGAGCTAAACTGGCCTTGATTTACGGAGGTGATGAATTGGCGGCGGGAAAGGTCAAGATCCGCAATCTGGAAAGTGGCGATGAAAGCCTTAGTACAAAAGAGGAGCTAACTGAAACCATTTTGAAATTGTTAAGCTGAGCAATCCGAGAAAGAGTAGATTGTGGGCATAATTTCAATTAGTGGGAAGAATCGATTGATTCCCTTCTTTCTCTTTCTCTATCACGGGCTGCTGGCTCAGGATGTTCCAAGTCCCGAAAAAGTAGAACCT
>CAYSOI010000310.1:0-5564 GCA_964432425.1 uncultured Opitutales bacterium
ATGGTGATGGCGGAGGGCTGCTGGTTGCCGAAGAATGACATGCCATTCCGCATGACCTACCTGGTCAACTTTGAAGAGGCGACCGCACTCTATGATCTCAATTCGGAAAACCCGTTGCAGGTATTCCGCGAAGGGCAAGAGCCGGAAATCATCCCCATGCCGGACGAAAACGCCTTCGACCTTCAAGTCGCCGACTTTATGGATGCGTTGAAGACTGGCGAGCAACCGAAGACGGCTCCTCTTTCAGACAGTGTGCAAAGTGCCCTGATCGCCGAAGCTGAACGTGAAAGCATTCGGTCCGGAAAACGAATAGAACTTGAATTTTAAAAATCCCGACAATGACCAAAAATAACTACATACTCCTAAGTGCCATGATGTTCCTTCAGCTTTTTGTCTGGGGAACTTGGTTCACCACTCTTGGCTTTGCTTTGTCTGCCAATGAGATGAGTGACATCATTGGCAAAGCCTACGCAGCCGTACCTCTTGCCGCCATCATTGCTCCTCTATCCGTTGGGCTGATTGCGGACCGTTTCTTCAATTGTGAGAAGACGATGGGAGTGCTGCACATTGTTGGAGGAGCCTTACTTCTTCTGGCTCCCAAGTTGATTGCAGATGGCAATAGCAATGCTCTTTCCTGGATCATTACCTGTCACATGCTTTGCTACATGCCGACACTGGCCTTGAGCAATACGGTCGCCTTTTCCAATATTTCCGATCAGAATATTTTCCCGAAACTTCGGGTCTGGGGAACGATTGGCTGGATTGCCGCAGGTTTATTGGTCGGGGGTCTGGGTTGGTCGAGCAGCCCCAAAATCTTCACCCTTGGTGCCATCTCTGCATTTATGTTAGGAGCTCTCAGTTTTGCCATGCCCAAAACGCCTCCTCCCGCCAAAGGCAAACCTTTCGATTTGGGTACACTTTTGATGGTGGATGCCTTCAAGATGTTGGCCAACCCGCCATTTCTGGTCTTCATTGTTTGTTCCGCCCTGGTATGCATCCCATTGGCCTACTATTACGCCTACACTGCGGTGTTCCTGCCCCAGCTTGGTTTCCAGGCAACTGCGTCCACCATGACTCTAGGGCAATTCTCAGAGATCTTCTTCATGCTTCTTATCCCCTTCTTTTATAGAAAACTAGGGGTGAAGAATATGATTCTGATTGGCATGATTGCCTGGGCTGCACGTTACGCATTGTTTGCCTATGGTGCACCGGATCAAGTCATCTGGATGGTGTTTGGCGGAGTTCTCCTGCATGGAATTTGCTATGACTTTTTCTTTGTGACGGGTTTTATGTACACTGACAACAAAGCCCCCAAAGAAGTGCGTAGTCAGGCGCAGTCCCTTCTGGTCTTCTTTACGCAAGGAATAGGGATGTACATTGGCTACAAAGTGGCTGGTGCAAAGTTTGCAGCCTTGAAAGAAAGTTCCGACAATTTGGCTGGTGCGATCACTGTTCCCAAATTCGAATTTTGGGAATCCTTTGGTAAAATGTTTGTCGCCGTAAAACCCGAGGTTGATGGAACGCTTGTCGAAGCAGCGATGACGCAGTGGAAGATATTCTGGAACTTTCCGGCACTGCTTTCCGTTGGAATCGCAGTCATCTTCGGCATTGCCTTCTGGGATAAGGTGAAGTCCGAGGATTGATTTAGGAATACCGAGGACATCCCCACAGCAGGCTGCCGCAGTCCAAGGTGGGCAAGCTAGGTTGTTGTGACGTACTTACCTTTGTGAGGTTTACTTCAAATCTTCAATATACTTTCGCAAGGCGTCTTTTTGAGCTCTGACTGAGCTGTTGTCGGCTGTCTCTTCGAGACTGGAAATGGCCTCTTTGATTTGGCTGCTTTTCTTGGCTGCGGAAACGAAAAGCATGACGGCTTGAGGATTAGAAAACTGACTGGTTTTGCAGGCATGTAGGGAGAGTTGGTAAGCTTTTTCCAGGTCGGCTTTCTTACTTTCCGATTGATTGAGAAGATAGTTGGCAAAGGAAGTCAGGACTTGCGGGTCGTCGGGTTCGATGCGGACGGATTCATTGAAATGGTGCAGGGCTTTCTTGGGATCAGACTTTGCCAACAGTGAGCCAAGCAAGGCGTGAGCCCTGGAGTAGTTGGGCGAGAGTTCGAGGGCTTTTTTGAGGCTTTCTCTGGCGGAGATGGGGCTTTGGGTTCCGGCCAGGGCGAGGGCTAGATTGTAGTAGGCTGTCGGATTCCAAGGGGCCAGTTCGATGGCCTTGCGGCAGTGTTTCAGGGCGGTTTGGGCTTGGTTGAAGGTGAGGAGAAAGGTGGAGTAGTTAAGGCGAAGGGTGGGGTCTTCGGGGTGAAAGGAGATGGCGTTGAGGTAGTTTTGTTCCACGGCTTGCAGGTCTTCTGGGGACTGAAGTTGAAGGGCTTCAATTTCTTCGGTGAGCTTTTTTACGGAAAGGCCGTTGGGCTGTTGTTTGAGAAAGGGAGGGCGACTGAGGCGGCCTTTCATGATTTTGGCGATGCCTTGTCGGTCGAACTTGGTAAAGCCGATGGTGGGATTGGTTTTGGGTGGTTGAATGGTCTGCTTTTCCAGTTCCAGAATCTTTTGGCCCAGCAGCAAGGCGAGAATGTTGTTTCCTTCTAAAGTGAAGTGTACGTGATCCAGAAAGAGTGGGGCCGGAGACGCGGCTTCCCGCTGTGTGAAATTTTGGTCGATGTCGATGAGCTCGGCTTCGGTTGCCTTGCCGATCTGGCGAATTTTGTCATTGATCTGACTGTCAGCTCGAAAGCGGTAGGTGTCCTGGTCTCTGGCGGTGGCAAACTCACCTTCTTCCCATGCCTGCAACGCTTTGCCTTCGGGGTGAAGAGGGGAGCAGGTGCGGAGATTGACGGCAACGGTGGAGAGGAGGACCTGGGCTCCAGAGTCCTGGCCGTGTTGGATGATTTCGGTCACATTCTGTTCGAAGTTGGAGTATACGTTCTCCAGCTCTGGGGAGCCCCAGGAGATGGGTTTCAGGTAGGCTTCCATTCCGGACCAGTGCAGTTGCTGAGAGTTTCTGCGAAGGAGGCGGCTCATCATTTGGCCGGTTTGGGTTTTGAGGAGTGTTGTTCGGAAGCCTCCGCTCTCGCTTCCTGGATTGGCCGGACCAAGGGGGCCAATCACTTCGTTGTTTCCAAGATAGACGATCCAGTAGTCGGCTTGGAGAGCCTGGGAATCTTTGGCGATGGCTTTGACCACATGGGAGTTGATGGCAGTAATGCCGAAGTTGTAGACCTCGACGTGGCGATCTTCTAATTGGCCGGAGAGCATGCGGTCCAACATTCTGGAAAAACCAAACTCGGGCTTGGGGTCACCTTGGGCTGCCGAGGCTCCAAGAATCAGGACTCGCAAACTGTTTGCAGGCTTTTTTACCGGTATTCCAAAAGGGACTGGCAATCTTGGGTTTTGGCCTGGAAACCAGGGTTTGGTAAAATGGGGATTGGCGATGTGGTACTTTTTCCCCTCAAATTCCTGGAGGATGGTGAAGGTGGTTGGATGACCAGCACCGACCATATTCAGCCCCAGCTCCAGGAGGCCGAGAAACACGATTGGCGACAGAATGGCCAAGAGGATTTTTGCTCGGAGGGATGTCTTCTTTCTTTGCACAGAAGCTTTCTTCCCTGATTTGTTTTGCCATTTCGAGTTTTTTTCTTGGAACCGTTGGCCAATATGCCCAAACCCACCGACGTACAAATCCTCAGATCCGAACTTCAATACATACCCGTGGAAACGAGGGTGCCCTTAAAATTCGGGACGGAAACGTTGACCGGAGTGGTCTGCGCCAGGGTTTCCCTCAAGGTTCAGCTTCGGGATGGAACAGAAGCTACCGGTTGGGGGGAAACGCCGTTGAGTGTGCAATGGGTTTGGCCCAGTGGGGTTTCCTATTCGCTTCGTTTTGAAAGAATTCAGGCGTTTTGTGATTTGCTCCAAACGGCATTTTGTAAGACCGATGCGTTTGGCCATGCATTGGAGCTTGGGCAGGATTTTATTTCGACGGAATTGCCGCAATTGCTGGAAGACTTCAATCAGGGACAGGAACATCCAATGCCATGGCTGGCGGCGTTGGTCTGCACTTCGCCGTTTGATATTGCTTTGCATGACGCCTATGGGATGGCCAATGGGTTGCCGATTTATAATCTTTACACGGAGGACTTCCTGAACCGCGATCTGGCCGCGTATCTGGAACCTGTGCCTGGCATTGCAGACTTTTCCGGTCAATACCCGGCGGATTACCTGATCAGCGAAATGCCGGAAGTACTTCCGGCATGGCATTTGGTGGGAGGCTTGGATCTGCTGGATGATTCTGAACTGACGGGAGATGAGCCGGATGATGGATATCCGGTGTTGTTGGAGGACTGGATTGAAAGGGATGGTCTCAATTGCCTGAAAATCAAACTTCGCGGGAATGACGCGGCCTGGGATTACGGGCGTTTGGTCAGGGTTGGGGAAATTGCTACCCGGATGGATGTCGACTGGTTGACAACGGATTTCAATTGTACGGTAACTGAGCCGGATTACGTGAATCGGATTCTGGATCAGTTGATGACCCAGCATCCGGAAGTTTACGGAAAGATTCTCTACGTGGAGCAGCCGTTCCCCTACGAATTGGAGAAGTACAACACCAATGTGCGCAGTGTTTCCGCCCGAAAGCCATTGTTTCTGGATGAAAGTGCCCATGACTGGCAACATGTGCGACTGGGCTGGGAACTGGGTTGGACCGGAGTGGCTCTGAAAACCTGCAAAACCCAGACTGGTGCCTTGCTTTCCTTATGTTGGGCCAAGGCTCATGGCATGACCTTGATGGTGCAAGACTTGACCAATCCGATGCTGGCCCAGGTTCCGCATGTTCTTTTGGCGGCCAAGGCGGGTACGATCATGGGAGTCGAGACCAATGCCATGCAGTTTTACCCGGAAGCTTCCAACAAAGAAGCCAAAGTGCACCCTGGCTTATACAAGCGTTCGCACGGAGTCGTGAATCTCTCCACCCTCTACGGACCTGGCTTTGGCTATCGTCTGGAGGACATGTGATTCAATCCAGTTCTGAAAAGTCTGGTGTTTGAGGCTCTTGTGGGCGTTCAGGAAACTGTGGGCTGCGGTAGAGAATGAGATCACCCTCGTAGGCTTTGCCTCCCCGGCGGATGGTGAAGCGTTCGGCAAACTCCAGTTCGTGGCAGAGTTCTTCCAAGTCTTTCATGTGGGCGAATTTACTGTAGTTGTCTGGCCGCTGCTTGGACACGGCTTCGTCGATCACAATTGCCCAGTAACGGCCATCTTCCAGCAACTTTCGAAGTTCACCTTTGTTTTCGTAGGTGGTTTCGTACTGGGCTCCACTCCATTTGCTAGTCCCCAGTACTTTGGTGGCCCTTACAATTTGGCGGGATGGCCTGCGGCTATCTGCCAAGGCTGCTTCCGCCACAAACATGCCTTCGCCGCTGGCATCGGAACTGATAAGCACAGGGCCTGGCCAGTCTTCCACTTTGTAGAGTTCTTGCACGACTTCGCGAAATCCGGAGTAGCCTTTTCGGTAGATGGGCTCCTTGGCAGAGGCAAACATGCCAACCAAGC
>CAYSOI010000311.1:0-4378 GCA_964432425.1 uncultured Opitutales bacterium
GAATGGAGGGAAACCTACGAAGATCTCGTATGGGCATTGATCAACCACAGGGAATTCGTCTGGATTCCATAAAAGAACGAATTTATTAAAGGAAACAAAGGAACAGGTATGAATCCACACCAAACAACCCGAAGGAACTTTCTCCAAACATCCGCCCCAATCGCCGCAGCCATGGCGTTACAGCCCAATCTAAAAGCCAATGGAGAATCACCGCTAATCCAAGGCAAGGCGGAACATGTCATCTCCATTTGGCTCGGAGGAGGCATGGGGCAAATTGATACTTTTGACCCCAAACGAAAGGGCGATCCTAAAACCAAGAAGCCTGGTTCTTACTACGATTCCATCGATACCGCCGTCTCTGGAGTACAACTTTGCGAACATCTCCCCAATCTGGCCCCACTCATGGACAGGGTGACAGCCGTCCGGACGGTAAACCACGGTGTCATTGACGAACATGCAGCAGCCACCAACCGCATGCACACCGGACGCCCCATCAGCGGCACGGTAACCTACCCTTCCATCGGTTCTCTCATCGCCCATGAACGAGGTGCCGCGGCCAGCGGTGTTCCTCCTTACGTCCTGATCGGGTATCCCAACATCACCCGTGGCCCAGGATTCCTCGGTGCACAACACAGTTACCTCTACCTGACCGATACCAGCCGTGGCCCGGCAGGTCTTTCCCGGGCAGACGGAATTACAGACGCCCGCCAAGCCCGCCGCGAACACTTCCTGACCGCCCTGAAAAAAAGTGCTGGCCCTGCCAAACATCCGGACATTGCCAGCTACGAAGCCGCCATCCAACAAAGTCTTGAACTCAGCGGCCCGGCATTCAACAGCGTCTTTCAATTGGACAAGGAACCCGCCAGTCTTCGGACAAGTTACGGAGGCGAATTTGGGCAACGTTGCCTCCTCAGCCGTCGCCTGATTGAACGCGGTGTCCGTTTCATTGAAGTCTCTCACAATCTCAACTTTATCAACGGCCACGGATGGGACGTCCACAACAACGGCATCCTTAACCAACATGGCCTCATCCAGGAACTGGATACAGCCGTCTCCACTCTGATTACCGACCTGGAATCCAAACGCCTTCTCGACAAGACTCTGATCGTCATCACCACTGAATTCGGCCGCCCACCGCAGTTTGATGGTGGAGGAGGTCGTGGACATCAGGGCCGGGCGTTTACCTGTGTTCTGGCTGGTGGTGGACTCTCCCACAAAGGGGCTTATGGTGAAACAGATGAACTCTCCAAAAAGATCGTCAGCAATCCAGTGGGAGTGCCTGATTTCTTCGCCACCATCTGTGCCGCACTCGGAGTGGACTATACAAAGTATCTATATGATGGGGATCGTCCAGTTCCAGTTACAGATGGAGGTAAGCCCATTGCTCCCCTGTTTGCGTAGTTGTGGGAAGGTTTCAGTCTTGGTTTTATGAGAAAACTCAATTGTATAGGGAGAAGTGGCAATCCACTGCCAAAGCCCGAATGACACCTGAAGATTTATGAGATTTACTGCATTCCTTCTAACCGTTCTCAGCCTGCCCATTCTGCTGTCTGCAGGCCAAGTCAATCACCGCTTCACAGAAAAGGAAAAATCCTGGTGGGCGATACAACCTCTGACCGCTCCGTCCGTCCCCAAGGATGGCAAGGAATGGGCTCAGACCCCAGTCGACCATTTCATTGCCAGAAAGCTCTCAGAAGCCGGACTCCAACATGCACCACAAGCCAGTCCGGAAGAGCTCGTTCGCCGCATCTATTTCGATCTTCACGGCCTTTCTCCGACCACGACCCAAAGGAAGGAGTTCCTCGAAGCCTGGGAGAAAAACCCGAAGAAAGCCTGGGATGAATTGATTGATCAACTCTTGGCAGACCGCCGATATGGAGAACGCTGGGCAACACATTGGCTTGATGTCGTTCGCTATGCGGAGACCGATGGTTATCGGGCCGACGACTTTCGACCAAACGTGTACATGTATCGCGATTACGTCATCCAGTCCCTAAATGAGGACAAGCCCTATGATCAGTTTGTCCGTGAACAACTGGCCGCTGACGAAATCGCCCCCAATGATCCAGAAAAACACATTGCGACCGCCTTTCTTCGCCATGGAGTCTACGAGTGGAATCAACGCAATGCTCATATGCAATGGGACATCATCATCAACGAGATGACCCGTGTCACGGGCGAAGTTTTTATGGGCCTGGGAATCGGCTGCGCACAGTGCCATGACCATAAGTTCGATCCGATACTGCAAAAGGACTACTACAGCTTTCAATCGTTCCTCTCCTCGGTCTGGTGGCCGGAAAATCGCAAAACAGGCACTCCGGAGCAAATGGCTCAACTTGCTGCTTGGGAAAAGGAAACCGCCCCCCATCGCAAAAGGCTCGATGAAATCAAAGCCATCGCCTACCGCGGCAAAGACAGCTACACCATTAACCAATTCCCGGCCGATGTGCAGACAATCTACCGCAAGCCTGCCTCCGAACGGACCACCTACGAAGAGCAAATTGCTCAACTGGTGCAACGGCAAGTCGATGGCCAACGTCGACGAAACAAGATCGCCGACCGACTGAAAGGCAAAGAGGAACTGCTGGCCGAGTATAATGAACTCGTTAAGAAGCTGAAAGCCACCAAGACAAAAAAGCCCACCCTAAAAGATGCCTTCATCTCCGTAGATGTGGGAAAAACTCCAGCCCAAACCTTTTACAAAACAAGAAAAGAAAAGAACTATGTGGAGCCCGAATTCCTGACTTTACTAGGAGAACCCGCCCCAAACATCAAACCCACCAAATTTTCAACCGGCCGACGGACCGCCCTCGCCAACTGGTTGACCCGCAAAGAGAATCCTCTCAGCACCAGAGTGATCGTCAACCGCATCTGGCAAAACCATTTCGGCGCAGGCATTGTCCCGACCCCCAATGATTTCGGTACATTGGGAGAACCTCCCAGCCATCCCGAGCTTCTGGACTGGATGACACAAGAGTTTCTCCAAAACAACTGGAGCCTGAAATCTCTTCACAAGCTCATCCTCCAAAGTGCAACTTACCAGCAAACTGCCAGACGAGAACCTTCAACCAAGATTCGCAACACTGACCCCACCAACCGCCTGCTCTGGCGTTTCTCACCAAAACGTTTATCTGCGGAACAAGTTCGGGACACCATGCTCTACCTCTCTGGTGAACTCAAAGAAAAGAACGGAGGCCCCTCCGTGGATGGCAAATCCCCCAACCGCAGTGTGTACGTGAAGAAACGCAGGAATTCTCCAGATCAATTCATGGAATGTTTTGATGCCCCCAGTGGATTTGACTCCGCCCCGAAACGCTTGGAAACCCACACACCCACGCAGGCATTACTGATGCTCAATGCGGGTTGGCCCCTAGCCAGAGCCAAAGGTGTCGCCACAAGAATCCAGAGGGCTCACAAGGACTTGGATCAACAGATCAACAGTGCGTACGAACTGGTCTATTCCAGAACCGCGACTAACACAGAAGTCGCATTGGCCAAAGCATTTATACAAAGCTCCGCCAAAGCCAAGCCAGAGATCGTCAAGCCCAAGGAGACGGATCAATTCCCCAATGAAAACGGACTCCGCCCCATCACCCAGCACTTCGCCAAAGTCGATGGCTTGGGTCTCGGTAAAAAAGCCCTCTGGCTCCAACCCGGAAGCCGTTTTGAGCAACTGCAATGGAAAGGCCCCGAACTCCAGACTGATTCCTTCACCATCGAAGCCGTCGCCATTCTCGACAACATTCACAAAGATGCCAGCGTCAACACCCTCGCCTCACGCTGGAATGGCAATCACAAGAGCCCCGGCTGGGCCTTGGGAGTGACCAGTGCCAAATCCCGCTATCAACCCAGAAACTTCATTCTTCAACTGATTGGAGAAAACACAGGCGGCAGCGTTGTCTACGAAGTCGTCGCCTCCAACCTCCGCATACCCACTGGCAAACCCGTCTACCTCGCCGCCAGCATTGAAACCAAGGACAACGGCAAAAGCCAGGCCACCTTCCACTGGAAAGACCTCTCCACCAAAGAGAGCAAACTGGAATCCGTCAAAGTCGACTTCTCCATCGCCGAAAGACTTCAGGACCCCAAGACCAACCTATTTGCCGGAGGACGCCAACAAACCGGTCACCTCTGGGACGGGCAACTGGCCCGCCTTGTCATTACCCCCGAAGCACTTTCCAAAGAAGCCCTCCTCATTGCCCAACCCGATAAACGGCCTTCCAGTGCACTCGATTTTCAATTCAACGGCGAAGATGGCGAAACACCTGTAGCCCAAACCTCCTGGAACCGCAGAGCCAAACCTCAGCACAAACCCGTTTCAGGCCAGCAAGCCGCCTTCATCGACTTTTGCCACGCACTCCTCAACTCCAACGAATTT
>CAYSOI010000311.1:4478-5560 GCA_964432425.1 uncultured Opitutales bacterium
GCTTCTGCCAAAATTCCGCATCGAATTGGACGAGCCAAGAACATCATCTGGCTCTTCATGGAAGGTGGCCCCAGTCACCTCGACCTCTTTGACCCCAAACCTCTGGTCAATGAACTCTCAGGACAAAAGCTCCCCAAAAGCTTTGTTCCTCCTGTAACCGCCATGGGGGAAGTCAACTCCCCTATCCTGGCATCCAAACGAACCTGGAAACAACACGGCGAAGGCGGGCTCTGGATCTCTGACTGGCTCCCCAAACATTCTCAAATCGCAGACGACTTGTGCGTCATCCGCTCCTGCGTCTCCGATGGGATCAATCACGCAGGCGGCGTTTGCCAGATGAACACAGGCTCCGTCTTCGGAGGCCGTCCATCTCTGGGCTCCTGGGTTTCTTACGGCATGGGCACAGAGAACAACAGTTTGCCAGGATTTGTCGTACTCAAGGACAGCAATGGTTCACCAGTAAATGGCAACCGCTGCTGGGGCTCCGGCTTCATGCCTGCCGCTTACCAAGGGGTCCTGTTTCGACAAGGCAACGAACCCATCGCCAACCTGAACTCCCCTTCCGGCATCTCCAGTACCCGTCAGCAGAGGAAATTGGACTTCATTAACCAGCTCAACCAAAAGCACTACGCCAGTCGCCAGACCAACTCTGAGCTGGAAGCCCGCATCAAAAGCTACGAACTGGCCTACCGCATGCAGGCTCAGGCTCCTGGAGTCGTGGACATGTCCAAAGAGCCGGAACACATCCGCAAACTCTACGGCATGGACAATGACACCACCAAAAGCTACGGCCAAATGTGCCTACTCGGAAGACGCCTCGTCGAACACGGCGTACGCTTTGTCCAACTTTATCACGGCACCGGCAGCAAGTGGGACAGCCACTCGGGAATGGAAAAGAACCACTCCCGACTTTGCTCTCAAGTGGACCAACCCATCGTCGGCCTCATCACCGACCTCAAACAACGCGGCCTCCTCGACGAAACCCTCATCATCTGGGGCGGCGAATTCGGCCGTACCCCCATGAGTGAAAAAGGCGATGGCCGCGACCACAACCCCACCGGCTTCACCATGTGGATGGCCGG
>CAYSOI010000312.1:0-5531 GCA_964432425.1 uncultured Opitutales bacterium
GGCTTTGCGTGAGAATTTCCGCCCATCGGGAATTCCTCGATTTACCTCATTTCGAGGTGCAAACGGTTTCTCCGGCATGGTGCTGGAGATTCGGTTGCCTTTCCAGGTGACCCTGAAAATCGAGAGAAAGAATACGAAAATGTCAGACAAAATAGAAATCATTAAAGATAATCAGGTCCACGAAAAGGACACTGGATCCTGTGAAGTGCAGGTTGCTCTGCTTTCCACCAGGATCAGCAACCTCACGGAGCACTTGCGTGAAAATCGCAAGGACTTCCATTCACGCCGCGGACTCCTCAAAATGACGAGTCGCCGCAGAAAGCTTCTGGACTACCTCAAAAAGCATGCCTACAGCCGCTACGAGGCCATCATCAAGAAGCTCAATCTTCGCCGATAAATTTTTTCAAAGCATGGCTTCCAAGGATTACTCTCCTGGAAGCCTTTTGCTGTCGGCATTGTAAGATAAAACCAACTAAGAAATTCCAGTCTGAGGGAGGAGCACTCCTGAAGTGATCCGGTATGGGTATTGTATTCAGTCCGGGCATCTGGAATACAAACAAAACCTATACGAATATAAATGAAACAAACACATAATGTTACCGCAGAAGGACTGGGGATTGAAATCTCCACAGGTTCTATTGCAAAACTCGCTAACGGAGCAGTCACCCTTACACTCGGAGAAACCGTTCTCCATGTCTCCGCTTGTGCCGCAACTTCCCGTCGTCCAGGACAGGACTT
Source organism: uncultured Opitutales bacterium (assembly GCA_964432425.1). GTDB lineage: Bacteria > Verrucomicrobiota > Verrucomicrobiia > Opitutales > JABJCN01 > JAYPDO01. The sequence goes on from CAYSOI010000312.1 coordinate 739, forward strand.
TTTTCCTCTTACCGTAGATTATCGCGAAAAGTTTGCCGCAGCTGGCAAGTTTCCCGGAGGTTACTTCAAACGTGAAGGCCGCCCCAGCGAACGGGAAATCCTCACATCCCGGCTTTGCGACCGTCCGCTTCGTCCTTTGTTCCCGAAAGGGTTTATGAATGAGGTACAGGTCATCGGTCTTCTTTTGGCTTGTGACAAAGTCAACGACCCTGATGTATTAATGGTCAATGGAGCCTCCGCAGCACTCATGGTATCTGATATCCCCTGGGGTGGACCTGTTGGCTGTGTTCGGGTAGGACAGATTGACGGCGAGTTTGTCGTGAATCCTACTTTTGATCAACGTTACGACTCTGATCTGGATCTCATCTATGTCGGAAGTGAAACGGAAATGCTGATGATCGAAGGAGCTGCGATGCAGATTCCTGAGGAGCGTTTCATTGAAGCACTGGAGTTTGCCCAGGAAGCGATTCAACCAATTATTGCTGCTCAAAAAGAACTGAAGGCTCTCTGCAATAAAGAGATGTCGGAGTTCGATAAAGTGGTATGTGATGAGAAAATTCTCGAAATCTGCACCAAAGTATCTGGCGAAAAGCTGGAAGAGGTGATGTTTACCGACAGTAAGCAGGAGCGTGATGTCGCGGTCCGTGCTTTGAAAGAAGAGGCGATTGAAGCGATCAATGCCGAGGTTGGTAAGGACGATGAAGAGGCCAATGCCATCAACATGAACCTTGCCTTCGAGGAACTTCAGGAAGAAATCTATCGCAGAAATATTCTCCACAAAGGAAAGCGTGTGGATGGACGTGGCCCAGGAGATCTTCGTAAGATCGAATGTGATACTGATGTTCTGCCCAGAGTGCATGGTTCTGCGTTGTTTGCCAGAGGGGAAACTCAGGCTTTGGTCATCGCAACTCTTGGAACTTCTCGGGATATTCAGGAAATGGACGGTCTGAGCGGTGGTGCCACCACCAAATCGTTCATTCTGCACTACAATTTCCCGCCATTCTCAGTTGGAGAAGCCGGAAGATTTGGATTTACCGGCCGTCGTGAGATTGGTCATGGTGCACTGGCGGAACGTTCTCTTTTGCCAGTTATTCCTGCTGAAGATGAGTTCCCGTACACGCTTCGTCTGGTTTCCGAAGTAATGGCCTCCAATGGCTCTACTTCGATGGCCAGTATTTGTGGTGGTTGTCTTGCCCTTATGGATGCGGGTGTGCCGATACTGGCACCAGTCGCAGGTATCTCCGCTGGTCTTGTTAGTGAGAGAGATGATTCCGGTAAGATCACCAATCACGTCGTTCTCACCGACATTCTTGGTGCGGAAGATCACTTTGGTGACATGGACTTCAAGATCGCGGGATCCCGTGAAGGTATCACTGGTTTCCAGTTGGACCTGAAGATTCAGGGACTCCCCTTTGATATCGCAAAGGAAGCAATCAAGCAGGCAACCAAAGCCCGAATCGAAATCCTCGATAAAATGGGTGAGGAGATTCCGGAATACCGCAAGGAACTTAACAAAAATGCTCCTCGCATTCATTCCCTGCAAATTGATCCTGAAAAGATCGGTGCTCTCATTGGCCCTGGCGGGAAAAATATCCGCCGCATTACTGAAACCACTGGAGCCGACATTGATATCGATGACGACAACAGTGGAAAAATCCGGATTTACTCCGAGAACGAAGAAGCCCTCCAGTTGGCAATTCGTGAAGTGGAGCTCATGGTCGGTGAAATCGAACCTGGCAAAATCTACCGTGGCATTGTTCGAGGTGTGAAAGAGTTCGGTGCCTTCGTAGAATGTCTTCCAGGCAAAGAAGGTCTCTGTCACATTTCCGAGCTGGCTGATTTCCGGGTCAAAAGGACCGAAGATGTCTGCAAGCTGGGAGACGAAATGATCGTCAAATGCATTGGCATTGATGACAAAGGCCGTGTAAAACTCAGCCGCAAAGCCGCCCTCGAAGATCTTGAAGATAATCAAGCAGGAAATTCTGATGAATCTGATGAGGCTGAAGAAGAAGGCGAAACTGTTGAGGCATAAGCCTGATCAGCTCCGATTGATCCTACATTTAACATAATCTTAACCTAAAAGGGTCGGGCTCAACAAGCCCGACCCTTTTCATGTACGCAATTGCAATATGTCTAACAAACCAACTGCACTGATCACCAACGATGATGGGTATGATTCCTATTTTTTGCATATCCTTGTCAAAACCCTGCAACCTCACTTCGATGTCACTGTCGTAGCTCCTGCGAAGGAACAAAGTTGGATTGGCCGGGGGATGACTCGCCGTGATCCTGTTTCCGTAGAAAAGATAGATCTGCTGGGTGTACCCGCATGGAAAGTGGGAGGGACGCCTACGGATAGTGTGAATATTGCCCTCGGAAGTCTGTTGGAAAGACAGCCGGATGTCGTGGTCTCTGGAATCAACTTGGGAATGAACGTTACGCTTCCCATGATTTTGAGCAGTGGAACGGTTGCTGGGGCTTTAGAGGCTGCTTTCTGGGGGATTCCGTCCATTGCTTTCAGCCAGAATATTTCTGCGGAGGAGTATGATCCTGTGCGAAAGGTCAAAGGACATGAGCCCAGTCGAGCACGGAATGATGTGGAAATCGCTGCTCAGCTGGCGGTTCAAATGACTCTGGATGTCTTGGAAAATCCGCTCCCGAAGTTAACTTTCCCCAATGTGAACTTTGCCCATGGTTTGACTCTGGATACTCCGATCGAGGAGACTCGGCCCGGTTGTCCATTCGTGGGGGGGCTTTTTAGCGATCCAAGTGAAGAAGGAATCAGCCGATTCAAATTTCGCCATGATATTTTTGACAAAGAAGCGGAAGATACAGATGTCAAATGCCTGAGAAGGGGGCACAACAGCCGGGTAATGCTGGACTATTCAATTTTGGGTGGACATCGCGTCTGATTCTTGGAATTTGTCTCCTATCGTTTTCTTAAGACAAATATGTAGTTGCCATGCAATTACTTAGATACAAGTTGATCCAATCATCTCTTGTTTCATCAACAGGAATCTATTCCCCTAAATCCTCGTATATGCGATACATCAAAATTGTTTTTCTGACCGCGGCTGCCGTACTCAGCTTTCAGAGCAGTTTTGTCTTCGGTCAAGATCAAGCGTCGGCACAACCTGCTGAATCCAAAGAGACCAATTTGATACAGTCCTGGACTTTAAATGTCCCGGAGCGTGGTAAACTATACCTGATTGTTCGGGACTCTGGCGTGGTTTCCTACTTTTGGCAGAACTGGGAGAATGAAAGAGTCTTACGAGCCAAATGGGATAAGGTGGGAACAGGGATCTCGTTTGTATTGGATTCGGGAGAAAGCGTTTCACTGAATCCTGTCAGTACCGGAGTTGTGCAGGCAGTGCTCAACTCGGGGATAGAAGGGGAGGCTCCCATTCAAGTGAGAGCTCAAGCATTGAATCAGGATGTTGTGGGCAAATGGCATGATCCTTCTGCCGGAGAGGAAGAAACTTCCAAATTTCTGAAGAAAGCGGGCAATGTGGATGTCTTCTTTGGTACCTGGGAAGTGATATCTTCCAAAGGTTTACCTTATTACATCGTCATTGAACGTGACAGGACTGCCGCGACCAACTGGCCCTACTCAAAGCGTGGTGTCGAGGGGATGCGTGGTTTTTGGGTTCGCCAGGGAGCGGAATTGCACATCATTTGGGACACTGGCCATTACGACATACTTCGTTCCTTTTCAGATCGCTACATCAAACTGGGGTATCCTCCCAGTGTGGACCTTCATAGCCTGGAACCAGCTCCACAACCGGCTCTCAAAGTGAATTGGTTTCCGAATGAACCCTGGCGTGCCAGTTATGAAGAATCCAAGAAAACGCCGAATCCCCACGCTGGATTGTGGACTTCTGCCAAGAATGCCAGCCGGTATTTTCGGGGAGAATGGAAGCTGCTGAGTTCTCCTGGAGAACAGACTAAATTGAGCATGGGCCGTTTTGGAAGTGCCCGTGCGACAAGAGATGGCGAGAAATTGAAAGGGACGTGGAAAAATGCTGCCGATTATGCCACCATTCGTTGGGATAATGGTTTTACAGAAGTGATTCGCCCGGTCGGCAAATATTTTGTCACTATGTTGTATTCCCCTTTGAAAAACCTGGATGGAATTCCAGATCGGGTTTGCTCCCTTGATGCTGAAGACCCTGCCAAGTTTTCCAAGAAACCGAACCCGGTTATGCAAATACCGGAAACCATTATCAAGTCTCCCAAGAAGCTGAAGTTTCCCAAACTTCCAAAACTTCCGAATCCTTTCAAAAAGAAGGAGTAGTCCAGCAAGGACCTGCTTAAAGTTTCAAAACGAATCGGTAGGGAGCGGCAACCCATTCCGGGCCTGCGTAGTCAATGCCGATTCTTGGTGTTCTTTCGATCTCAGTTGTTTGGGGCTGAATGCCTGAACTTTCCAACCATAAACCTGTTTGCAGGCTACAGGGTTTGCAGTTTTGTGTTCGATCGATCCTTAATCTTTTCGTCAGGCGTCCTGGTCCGGAGACTTCTTTCAGTCCACGGAAGAGCACTGCCGCCGGGAAGTCTTCCGGGCCAGTCACTACATTCAGGAGCCAATGCATTCCGTAGCAAAGGTACACATACCAATGCCCTGCCGGGCCGAACATGATACGGTTGCGGTCTGTTTTTCCTCGGTGAGCATGGCAGGCTTTGTCTTCCGGTCCATCATAGGCTTCGACTTCAGTAATGCAGAAACGGTGTACTTCTCCATCCAATTCCCGACAAAGGTATTGGCCAAGGAGTTCTTCTGCGACGACCAAGGT
>CAYSOI010000313.1:0-5525 GCA_964432425.1 uncultured Opitutales bacterium
CCGCAGGCCAAAGAGGTTCCGAGATAAATATTGCCATCAAAGGAAAAGAGACCAAGGACGCGACATGGCTCAAGTTCACCCACGAAGCCATCAAAGCCAAACAGGTCACGAGCGATACTGGGGAGCCCAAGTCTGGCGAGTTCACAGTAACGATTGGTAAGGATGTACCAGCGGGTCTCTACGAAGTACAGATAGGTGGAGGTCGGTTTGGCGCATCCAATATTGCGACATTCCTCGTTGGAACTCTTCCTCACCACTTGGTCACATCAGGCAACCAGTCGTTGGAGAAAGCCATGCCCATTGAAACCGGAAATGCCTACATCGGGAAATCCGTCGCAAGAAATTACAGTTACTTCTCTTTCGAGGCCAAAAAAGGAGAACCCCTGTTCATCAACTGCCTCGCCGGTGATTTTGACTCCGGGATGAAGCCAGTTCTCAAGGTCCTGAATTCTTCAGGAAGAGAACTGGTTGGTGAGCCTCAAAAAGGATATCTCGAATTCACCGCCAAAGAAGACGCGACCTACACACTTCAGCTCTTCGACTTCCTCTACGCAGGCTCAGATAGCCATTACTATAAATTGTCCATTTCAAAACGCCCACAGATTGATCTGATTGAACCACCTGTCGGAAAGCCCGGCTCTCAGACGGAATTCACGATCTTCGGTCGCAACCTTCCCAATGGACAAGATTCCGATTTGAAGCTTCCCAGCGGGCAAAAGTTGCAGCAGTTGAAAGTCAAAATTCAACTCCCCGCCAACCCGGCCGAGAAAGATGTCAGCCAGCTCTCGACCAAACTGACCCCAAAGCAAATCCTGCTTCCAGTCCACACTTGGCAACTCGAATCCCCTCAAGGTCATTCCAATCCGGTTTTCATCGGTCTTTCCAACGACCCGATTGTTCAGGAAACCAATCAACCCAACGACCTTGCGGAACAGGCTCAGGAAATCAAAGTTCCCTGTGAATTTGTTGGTAAATTCTTCCCGTTTGCGGACAAAGATTATCTGCAGTTCAAAGCCGGCAAGGGTGACAACTACTTTATCGAAGCCATCTCAGAACGCCTCGGACGCCCAAGTAACCTCTTCATGCTAATCCAACAGGTCACCAAAAATGACAAAGGCGAAGAGCAAGTCAAAAACCTGCATGAAGCCTTGGAAACGACTAAAAACATTGGTGGTATCGCCTTCCCAACCGCCACCACCGACCCCATCCAGAATTTTACTGCTCCCGTGGATGGTACTTTTCGAATTCTGGTCTACGACCTCTTTGATAATGGTCAGTCCGACATACGTAACCAGTACCGCATCAGCATCCGTAAAGCACAACCCGACTACACCTTGGCCGCCTACATCAAGAGTCATCCATCTGCGGATGGAAAATCCAGTCCCGTCAGAGTTTGGCCTGCATCACTTCGAAAGAATGAAATTACCACACTTCATGTCATTGCCTATCGGAAAGACAATTTTGATGCCCCGATTGAACTGGAAATCAAAGGGCTGCCACCAACGATCACCTACAGCCCCAAAACCATTCCGCCCAAAGCTGAATCTTTGACGGTGCTCTTGAAAGCCTCACCAGACGCCAAGCCATGGAGCGGCGAATTGCAAATTACCGGGAAAGCCAAAGTGGAAGGCAAGGACATTACCCGAAATTGCCACCCAGCTGCGGTCACTTATGCGTCCTATGACAGCCGGGCCAAAGCCACCGTGGTCGATACAAGAATGATCCGGAAACTAACTCTCGCCATCAATGAGAAAGAAGCCAGCCCGGTTACCATTGAACCACAAGGGAAAGTTTTCGAAACCTCTCTCCACGGAATCGTCAAAATCCCTTTTAAATTTAGCCAGACAGACGAAGGGTTTAAGCAAACCCGAAAGGTCAAAATCAATGGACACACCCTCCTTGCCAAAATCAAGGAAGTCAATGTGGACACCAAAAAGGATGAAGGCGAAATCGCACTAAACCTCACCCAAGCCAAGTTCCCGGTCGGTGAATACCCACTCTATCTCAGCAGCCTCATCAAAGGAAAATACAAACTCTACACCGATGAGCAGAAGAAAGAGATGGACCAAAAAGTAAAAGACGCGGACAAAGCTTCCAAAGACGCTGCCGCAGCGTCGAAAAAAGCCGATGCCGACTACAATGCCGTCAAAAGCAAAAAGGATGTTCCCAACGAAGAGAAAGAGAAGAAGAAGGTCGCTTCCGAAGATGCCAAAAAGAAGGCAACCATGCTGGCAAATCGCCTGAAAGCACTTCAGGAAGAATCCAAACTTGTTACCGCAGGAGTAAAACCCAAGGACATTAACGAATACTTCTACTCCCCTTCCATTTTGCTTCGAGTCACGCCTTCCCCTGTGAAGTTCAAAAAGCTTGAGGCCGTCAAACTGGAACAGGAAAGCAAATTCGAATGGAAGCCAGCTATTGAACGCCTCTACGAATATGCCGATGCCGTCACCCTCAGCTTGACCATTCCCAAAGAAGCTAAAGGAGTCACGGTCAAAAACGGAAGCATCGCCAAAGGCAAAGACGAAGGCTCCCTCCAATTTACCTGTGCCAAGACTGCGGTTCCCGGTAAATACACAGCCAAATTGAAAGCGACCCTGAAGGTCAATAACCAGACCATCACAATGAACGAAGATGTGCCTCTGGAAGTGAATGAAAAGCCTGCGGAACCAGCCGAAACGGCGGCAGCGGGAGGTTGATTTTCTAACATTTCATCTTTTAACTTTCCCAGATGAATCCAGTTGTAAGGAATTGGCAGAGCCGTGTCTGCTTACTGTCTTGTTTAGTTCTGCCATGGTTTGGCCAGGCACTTGCCCAGGAAGAGAATCACCCGGAACGCATGAAGAAGGGGATTGCCCTCTTCAAATCAACAATTCGACCAGCAATTGAACAGCATTGCCTGAAGTGCCACGGCGATGAAAAGGTTCGTGCGAATCTAGATTTTTCGACCAGGGAGCTTCTTCTCAAGGGCGGAGAATCCGGTCCGACAATTGATCTCAAGAAACCTGGGGAAAGCTTTCTCCTTGTTGTCATTCGCCATGAAGATGAGCCCGAAATGCCTCCAAAGAAGGACAAACTCCCGGAGGCATTGATCAACAGTTTTGAAAAATGGATTTCCCTTGGAGCCCCCTATGATAAACCACTCATCGAAAAGACTGGTGAAGAAACAAAGGAACTGACCGTAACCGACAGCGACAGAGAGTTCTGGTCATTCAAACCTCTCAACAAGCCCCAACCACCTGCAGCAGAAGGCAATTGGGCCAAGTCGGACATTGACCGTTTTGTCCAGGCAAAGCACAAAAACAAAGGCCTCAAACCCAACTCTCCAGCTTCAGATCAAGCCCGCATTCGCCGCACCTATCTGGATTTGATCGGATTATTGCCCACTATTGAGCAACTCGAAGAAGCCAGAAAACTCTCTCATGTGGAACTTATCGACCAACTTCTGGAGAGCCCACACTACGGCGAACGTTGGGCCAGACATTGGCTGGATGCGGCACGGTTCGCCGAGAGTCATGGATTTGAGCAGGACTATGACCGGAAGTTTGCTTATCACTATCGCGACTTTGTCATCAAAGCTCTCAATGAGAACATGCCATGGGACCAATTTGTGAGCTGGCAACTGGCAGGAGATGAGATCGCACCAGACAATCCTTTGGCCATGATGGCGACAGGTTTTCTTGGAGCAGGAGTCTTTCCGACCCAACTTACCGAAAAGGAATTCGAGAGTGCCCGATACGATGAACTCGATGACATGGCAGCCACCATGGGAACTGCAATGTTGGGCCTTACAATCGGTTGTGCAAGATGCCACGATCATAAATTTGATCCGATCCCAGTGAAGGATTATTACCAACTGCTTTCGACCTTCACCACAACGATTCGAAGTGAAATTGACCTGAACCTGGATGAGCTAGAGTATCCCAAGAAACTTGCAAATTGGAAAGATACACACGCGAAGCTGAAGGCAAGTAAGACCAAGTATGAGTCCAGTCCAGAAGTAGAGCAGGCTTTTGAAAAATGGTTGAAAAGTGGCGAATTGACTGCTGCCAGTGCTCAGGAATGGGTAATCCTCGATGTGGCGGAAGCTTTCTCCGACAAAAAGAGCACGACTCTGACTCCTCAATCCGACGGAGCTGTGCTGGCAACTGGCAATGCCAGTAATCATGAGGTCTACACTCTGAAAGCAAAGACGGAATTACCTTTGATTCAAGCTATACGAATTGAAGCATTGACGCACAAGTCCATGCCTAGAAATGGTCCTGGACGTGCCGGGAATGGCAACTTCGCCCTTAGTGACCTGAAAGTTTTCACCACCAATGGTTCCAAGAAGAAACAAGAACTCAAACTGGCATCCCCTCGTGCAACTCATGAGCAGAACAAAACCACATTGTCCGTAGCTTCAGCCATAGATGGAAACCCTTCTGGCACAGGTTGGGCAGTCGATGCAGGAGGCATAGGGAAAGACCAGGCAGCCGTATTTCAACTCGATCCTCCATTATCTCCAAAAGTTGCGGCCAGCCTTGAATTTCACCTCCACTTCAAGAATAACGGCAAACATACCCTGGGACGTGTACGACTCTCTGTAAGCTCCCTGGCAGAACCTCCAGTCGCTGTAGGCAAAGGAGAATCCGAGTCTCTCATTGCAGCCTTGGCAGCCATCAAGAACGGTAAGCTGAATGCCAAACACAAAACCACACTCTTTCCTATCTTTGCAGGAAAAGACCCACAATGGCAGAAACTGAACGCCGCAGTACAGAAATCGCAGGCTCAAAAGCCCACGCCGAGGATGACGAAGGTTCAGGTCAGCAGTGAAGGTTATAAACCAACCAAACACCACGCTGACGGCAGAGGGTTCCCACATTTTTATCCCAATACCTATCACTTGAACCGTGGTGACCCCAACCAGAAACAAGACGAAGCCAGCCAGGGCTTTCTACAGGTTCTCATGCGGGGCGGGAAACAAGCTGAGACTTGGAAGGAAGCTCCGCCATCAGATTGGAAACGCACAAGCTTCCGCCGGAAGTCTTTAGCAAACTGGATCACCGACACAGAGCATGGAGCTGGTAATTTATTAGCCAGAGTAGTGGTGAACCGAGTCTGGCATCATCACTTTGGAAGTGGCTTGGTCTCGACTCCCAATGATTTTGGACTGCAGGGATCTCCCCCAACCCACCCTGAATTGCTGGAGCACCTAGCCAGTCGATTCGTGGAGAACGGTTGGGATTTAAAAGCACTGCACAAAGAGATTCTACTCACTTCCACCTGGCTTCAAAACACAGTACCTTCTGAAGAGAATTCAAGAATTGACCCCAACAACCAATACTTGTGGAGATACTCGCCAAGACGCCTGGAGGCAGAGATTGTCAGGGATTCCATGCTCTCGGCGTCGGATCTTCTAGACAAAACAATGTATGGCCCGGGGTCCTTGAGCGAAGGACACCGCCGTCGTAGCATTTATTTTATGATTAAAAGAAGCCGCCTCATTCCGATGATGCAAATCTTTGACCAACCTGAACCACTGG
>CAYSOI010000314.1:0-5505 GCA_964432425.1 uncultured Opitutales bacterium
AACCGCACTCTGGTCCAGCCCGTTGATGTACTGGATGACACCCACCGCCCTTGGTTCTCAGGACCTGTACAAACCGCATTGGATGCAACCATTAATAAAGACAAAGTAGGTGATCGAGACTTTTCCCAAGTTGCTGATTACAGCCCCAAAGATGGTAGCCATTGGAAAGTAAGCCAGGGTCAGGGAAATGATTCTGCACAAGCTAACATCTTCGCTGAAAACAAGAACTTATCGACGAATAACCAAGGTCTTCCCACGACTACTGGTATCCCTGGTTGGGTTTTACAAAGTGATGTTCTGCGCCCCATTGCCCCGATCCTCAATGCCAGATCCGACACCTTCACGATTCGTGGATATGGTGATGTAAAAACCAATGGAAATGTCCAAGCCAAAGCCATGTGTGAACTCGTTGTTCAACGAGTTCCAGAGTACGTGAATAACAATGCTCATTCAAGGGGGGCCGAATTCCTGATACATAACAAGGAAAAGGAAACTTGGTATAATCCTGACCCAGGATTGGAATCAGGAAATAGCGACCGCAATCTTCTCGTTCGAGAGAGCAAGCCGGAACTCATTGAAAATTTCCGCCTTGGCAGACGTTACAAGATTATCCAATTTCGCTGGCTTTGACCCAAAACCCTTCTGCAGTCTCTTCTCATACAGATGACTGCCATAACTGAGAGCCTATGAACTACCGATTGTTATTCATATCTTTATGTATTTCCTTGGTCCACAACCAAGCTTCTGCCCTTGAATTCAACTGCATGTGTTTTCAGGGCACGTACAGTGGCATCTACTTTTCACAAGGAGAAGATTCAGATGCACAAGTGGAAATCAACGACTTCCGAATCTCTCGAAAATATACTTACACAGGTGCTTCCCCTTTGATCTTTTTTACAAAAAGCCAAACACCTGAAGGAGAAGTGGTTCGGACTCCGGTGGCTCAATTCCCTTTTGATCCGAGATACAAAAAGCTTCTGTTTATCTTTTATCCCAATCCCGCTCAGCAAGGCACCTACCAGATCTATCCCATTGCCACGGATGATCAGTCTATGCCTCCAGGTTCCTATCGTGTTCAAAACCAAACCCGCAAGCAGGTGGCCATGCTGCTCAACGGACAAACCTATCAATTCGCATCCGGTCAATTCCAGGTGCTGAACCCGCCTGCTGCCAAAGAGGAAACTTTTGAATTGGATCTGAGTTCCCCGGATGAAGCACTTTCTCCTGATGCCGCACCGGAACCCGAGACTTTGACCGCTGCTGCCAGAATTCCAGTTCACTTGGCATATCAGACAGAAGAAGGCCAATGGGAAACTTTCTTCAAAAAGAAATGGCTCTATCGCCCTGACATTCGCACCTTCGTCTTTATCTACAACATTGATGGAGTCCTTCAACTGCGCAATTTTGTTGAGTTTATCAACTAAGGCACTTCAACATGGGGTATGAACGGCTGGAAAACAACCGCTACCCTTCTCTTTCAATCTTTACTCTGCTCTCTTGTTTACGCAGGAGACCTTCCAAACATTCTTTGGATTACCAGTGAGGACATGAGTCCTACCCTCGGGTGTTATGGAGATGATTATGCCACAACTCCGCACATCGACGGATTGGCAAGGGAAAGTGTACGCTATACCCATGCCTTCGCCACCAATCCGGTTTGCTCTCCCAGCCGGTCCTGCCTGATCACTGGTGTCTACGCCAACACTCTCGGCACCCAACATCTTCGGGCCGACTTCCCGCTACCCGACTTTATAAAAGGTTGGCCCAGTTTTCTTCGAAAGGAGGGCTACTACACCACCAACAACGTCAAAACGGATTACAACACCAGTTCTGCCAACCGGCTCATCACGGAATCCTGGGACGAAAACAGCCCCACTGCTCACTGGCGAAACCGAAAAGGTAAAGATGCCGTCAAACCCTTCTTCTGTATTTTCAATGACATGACTTCTCACCAGTCCCGCACTATGGTCTGGCCCTATGAGAAGTTTCAGAAAGAGATTCAAAGCCAACTCTGTGAAAGCAAGATACATGACCCTGCCAAAGTCCCTGTTCCCCCTTACTATCCGGATACACCAGTTGTCCGAAAAACACTGGCACGTTTTTACGACTGCGTCAGTGTAATGGACCAAAACACCGGTAAACTTCTGCAACAACTGGAAGAAGATGGCTTGGCAGAAAACACCATTGTTTTCTACTACTCTGATCATGGTTCGGGGCTGCCCCGACACAAACGTCTCACCCTCGACAGTGGGTTAAGAGTCCCACTACTCATCCGATTCCCGGAAAAATACAAACACTTGGCTCCAGCTAAACCTGGAGAAACCCTTGACCGCCTGGTCAGTTTTATCGATTTCCCTCCCACCATCCTCAATCTCCTTGGACTGGTAATTCCTAAATACATGCAGGGTCGGCCGTTCCTGGGTCAATGTTCCACAGTGGAAAACCAATACATCTTTGGTGCAAGAGACCGGGTTGATGAAGCTTACGACACCACAAGAGCCATCCGCGACAAACGCTTTCTCTACGTACGAAACCATCTTCCGCATGTTTCTGCAAACCAACCAAGTTTTTACTCAGACCTGGGAGAAATTCGAGACGAAATCACAAGACTCCACAAAGAAGAGAATCTCAATGCAGACCAACTGTCCTATGCAGGCAACACACGTCCCCGGGAAGCCCTTTATGACACTCATGCAGATCCTCATAATCTCAACAATCTCGTTCATGATCCCAAGTATAATAAGAAATTAACCGAACTTCAGCGGGAACTGACCAGGCACTCACACAACATACGGGACTTGGGTTTCTATCCCGAAGAGTACCTCTGGGAGCAAGTCAACCTCAGTAATTCCAACCCCTATGAACTGGGTCGACACTTAAAGGTAAACCTCTCCCGGCAAATCATAGCGCTTCAATCCAAAGAGCTATCCATGGACGACTTGCTCGGATTGCTTGGAGATGACAACCCCCTGTTCCAATACTGGGGGCTGAAGATGTTGGGCGGTGCGGACCTTTGTGAATCCTGTTTTGACGACCTGAGATACACCCTCCAGCCGGAACATCCATCGTACGTCCGCACGGAAGCCGCATCACTTCTGGCCCTTCACAACCAACCTGAGGGGCTTGAATTTCTCCAACAACAGCTACAAGCCGAAAATCCAGACGAAGTGCTACGAGCAGCCAGAGCATTGGAACTCCTTGGCGATCCAGCCAAACCCGCCATCAAAGACATGCATGTGGCTCACAGAAAATGGAAATCCAACAAGCAAGGTTCCATTCCCCTGTTTATCTGGTTTTCTCTCGAAACGGCTCTCCACAACCTCGGAGAGCAGGTACCCAATCCTGGTTTGTGATCCAGATCTAGTTGGATGAATCCGTTTCAGGCTTGGGAGGCAATTCCTCAAGGATCATATTCCGAATCTCACCAGCCGTCATCCATGTCGCAATTCCCAAGGGAACGGATTGCTCGATCTCCCCAGCACGCATGCTGACCTTTCGGTTTTCCAGGCTCACATTGATCTGCTGCTTATCATTGATCCAGAGTTTGATGCGGTCCGTCAGTACCTGAAGTCGCACCTTGTACCATTGTTGGTCCTCAAATACATAGACATCACCGGACTCATTCTCCGAAGCATCCAGGTCATCCAAGCTGGAAATCCCAACCAGTGCACCTCCCCAGCCGCCAAGAATCAAGGTAGCATGGCTCTCTTTGACAGGAAACGTCAGTCCGCAAAAGAAATCATTACCCTCCACACGGCGTGCTTCAAAACGAATCTCATATTCTCCCTTGGGTAATTCACCTGTCCAGTTCACCCCGGTGAGCTCAATCCCCATCCCGATTCTCAGGACTCCCTCCTTCACCGTCACTTCATCATGACCAGCAAAATCCGTCTCTTTCCATTGACCAAGGGAATTGCCCTCGATCATAGCCACCCCCTTTTCTTTCTTAACACCAGGCCAAGGGCATGGCAGCGTTTTGCACCCGGAAGCACAGAAAAGAGTAACGAGACTAAGGATTAAAAACTTGCAAATACGCATGACCCCTTGATGTATAAAAAGGGCTGAACAATTCCGTCCAGCTTAATTCAAGTAAACTTTAACACAGTTACTTCCCAGAAACCTCTCTTAACTCCTCCCCAGAGAACAATCCAGTGCCCCGACAGCGTAAAATTCTTTTACTTGAGGACGATCCTCTATTTCTCGATCACTTGGAAATCTTGCTCAAGGACACTCCTTATTTGATCACCAAATGCGGTACCATCGAAGAAGGTCTGGAGCATATCGACAATGAAAACTTCGATTGCGGAATCCTGGATTTCAATCTTCCGGATGGCAACAGCATTGATATCATCCAAGCCTTGCAGAAGAAAGACACTGCCGCATTAGTCGTCACAGGTCGCAATGAGCAGGAGATCATCAAGGCTGTTTTTCAAGGTGGGGGTCACGACTACATTGAAAAGACAGAGATCACCCCGGACAACCTCACCAACGGGATCCGCAAAGCGATTGCCCATACGGACTTATTGAAGGAGCTTCAAGCAACCCGGGTGGAACTTGAAAACTTTGTCCGCACCGCAGCTCACGACTTAAAGACTCCCCTTTCCACACTCAATGGTCATCTATTCCTCCTCCAGATGGCGATTGATGACAACGAAAAGGAGGACATCCGCCTATCCATGCAGGAAATTGAACAAGCTGGCCAAGACATGGCCAACTTAATTGATGTGTTGCTGGAATACACAAGAGTGGGCTGGACCTTCAGACCTGTGCCCGTTGATCTGGATACTGTTTTCGAAGTCGTCTTGAAAAGAGCAGACATTCTCATCAAAGAGACCGAAGCTACCATTCAAACAAGCCCCTCTCCACTCCCAATAGTTCTTGGGGACAAAGATCTATTGGGCCAACTCTTTCAGAATCTCATTTCCAATGCCATCAAGTATCGATCAGAAGAATCACCCCGGATTGAACTAAGCGTTGAAGTAAACCCGGAATCTCCAGGCAAAGCTCACATCTCCGTAAAGGATAACGGCATGGGCATAGACCCATCCCTGCATGAAAAGATCTTCCAGCCGCTGGAACGTGGCAAAGTCACGGATCAGGAAGGGCATGGCATTGGCCTGGCAACCTGTCGACGTATCGCCGAAAAACACGGTGGAGACATCTGGGTTGAATCCGAAGGCACCAAAGGCAGCACCTTTCATTTCACGATCAACCTGGAACAATACGAAGATAAAGATCAGGAAGAGTAGAGCTTCGTGATCTGCACATTTTTCGACACAGCCTATCGCGGACCACAACCGCTCGTCTCCTTCGAGGGAAACGAACGGATAGACCCCTTAAGTCCGATACGATCTATAGCAAGAGCCGCCAGCTCAATCTTTGAAATCAGGATAAGCTCGGTTCCAGGAAAGATTTCCGAACATATCCTTAGCGACGAAGCCCATGCCCAAGGCGGCTGAATAGTCGCCTCCTTTGGCCCATTCGAAGTGGGTGGTGACATGTTCA
>CAYSOI010000315.1:0-5503 GCA_964432425.1 uncultured Opitutales bacterium
AGATTGTAGAGCACCAGATCGCCCATGGTCCGGCATTCTTTGAATTTTGCGTCGCAGTGATGTTCCATCAATTCCCATTGTAGCTGGTTGATTTTATCGTCGGTGGAGAGAGTATCCTTTCTCATGGCAGCCATGAGGTGTCGGAGGTTGTGCCTGGAAGAGCGGAGTCGTCGTCGGATTAAGGTCTTTTCTTCAATTTGGTATTGGGTCATGGACTGTTGATTGACCGATTGGGTGCACATTTCCACGATCGGGTTGTTGTCTTTGAAGAATTGAGGCAGATAGAAGGTGCGGCGACCTTCGTACGATTGTTGGTCAAAATCGATCGCTCTGACCCGGTACTGCATTTCCTCAAAGTCCGGGGTCATGACGACTACGTAATTGTAGGACCGCATGTCACCCAGCAGCCGGGCAAAGCAACGTTCATTGAACTTCACAAATTCCTTTGCCAGGCGGACCTGATTTAATCCGGGGTGATCGGTGTATTTCTGAATGTAGTCGTCTCCTGGAATTCCCGCGATATGCTCTTCGATCAATGTGCCTTCATTGACCAGGTAATTCATGGCGTTGGGAGAGAGCATGTGTTCCAACGCCAAACCATAGACCCGAGAAGCATCCGGTTGTTTTACGTAGTAATAATCATAATTATCGTTGCACTGGTTCTTAACACGGATGCGAAATGGATAAGAATTTCCGAAAGCACAGAAATCAATCCGATCTACCATCAAATGCTCAATAACGGATAGATCTTTCCAGCCCGCTTTGAGGAGTACATAGGTCTGTGTAAGGGCTCGATTGAGTTTCCCCTGAGTCTGGGCGTCATAGATGGGGCATTCCCACAAAGTATCATTGTGATGGATGTCCTGGAGAGGGTAGGAGTTGGTATAGTTGAGCAACCATTCGTAGTTGATGGGCAGCTGCAGTTGCCGGGCATTGGTTTTGAGATATTCATCCAGTGGTTTCCCGACTGGGTAAAAGATCTTACGTTTCATTTGTGCCACCATATTGAGCTTCTGTTTGTCATTTCGCTTTAGTGATAATCCTTACGGCATGTCGATGAGCAATGCAACTTCACCCATTCTTTGAACGTTCTGCTTTTAAGGATGTCCATTTCCTCTAATTCTGAAAATAGATCTTGCAGTCGGTGAGTTATTCACATTTATTCACATTTGTCTGTTGGATTGATTTTGGGCAAAAGGAATTCAGCAGATGATGAGAGACATGAAAGGAACGAAGTGAGGAAAGGGCAGATAACTTGTCAGCATATACAGTTTTGATTGGATTCACCGCGTTGATGATCGCGGGGTGTGCCGGATTTTTTAGTGTAATTGGTATAGGGGACCTCTTTGAAGGGAACGCACCCTGGATCAAATGGGCTGTGATCATCATGGCCTCCAGCTTGGAAGTAGGGAAGCTGGTCGCAGCGTCATTCCTTTATCGCTATAGGAAAACCGCCAGCCTGGGTCTGAAGACCTATCTGTTTACGGCCGTCCTCGTCTTGATGGGGATCACTTCCTTTGGCATTTACGGATTTCTCTCCAAAGCCTTCCGTGACAACGACATGAAGGTGGACAATCTCCGCAACAGTCTGGCCGTGCCGGAAGGGGAGATCGCACTCCTGGACCAACAGGCCACTGTGCTCAACAAAGACATCAGTGCCCAGCAGCAAAAGATCCTCAGCCACCAGGGAAAGATCGCCGGGCACAAAGACAAAATCCTGGCCCTGGAAAGCAAGATGACCCAGCGGGACCACCGCATTTCCGAACTGGAGGAACAAGTCGAAACCCTCCGCCAAAGCTCTCCCCAGGCCGTTCCTGCCAATGAGCAACAAATCGAGACCGAACGGACACGGCTGAAAAACCTGATCACTCAAATCCGTTCTCAAATTGACGATCGTGAGGACGCCAAGCTTCAGATCATCGAAGCCTCCAACGAAGAAATTGCCGGATACCAAAAGCAGGCACTTCTGGTCAATGAACGCATGGTCGCACTCGACAATGCCGTCCAACTCCTCACCGACAAAGGCCCCGGAGGATTCCTCAAAAACGACTACGTCAAACGCGGCGAAACATTGCGAATCCAGCAAAAACCAGAACGGGATGCCCTCCGTCAACACATCGCGAAACTCAATGAAAACACCAAACTTTCCCGCGACCGCCTTCAGGAAAACCTCTCCCGTATCGACAAGCGGATCCAAGACCTCGAAGGCGAAATCGCCACTCACAACTCCTCGATCGGAGCCCTTTCTGACAAAGCCAAAGTTCTGGATGACAAAGCTCAGACCCAACACCAGGCCCGCATCCAACAAGTCCTCACCCAGATCACTGCTGTCGAGACCGAAATCCGCGGCATGAAAGGCGAAGTGGAAAATCACAACGCCACCATTCGCGAAGAAGAAGACCAAATCCTGCAAGCCGAGTATGCCATCCGTGATGCCCAAACCGCCATTCTCAAAACTGAAACGGACAAACGCCCATCCGAAGCCCACATCACACAAATTTTTACAGAAATCGACCAAACCGAAATCGGAGCCTTCAAGTTCATTGCCCGATCCTTCTTTGAGGAAAAGATTGAAGTGGCCCGTCAGACTGGCGACCGCACCGCTCTCTGGATTGCGGAAAAGAAGGCCATGGATAACGTGGTCAAATGGTTCATCCTCGTCATCGTGATCGTTTTCGACCCGCTGGCGGTCACCCTCGTCGTCGCCTTCAACGTCGCCCTGCACAAAGATGGGCTCGATAAAAAAGAATTTTGGAAAAACCTCATTCCACGCCCCGTTCTGCTTGGAGCAGCAGGAATCGCCGTCTTCGGCCTCTTCTACTTCAAACAGAACGGACAATTCCCCATCGTGACCCCAACTGCTGAAGCTGCCACTTCGAATAATCCTGATACCCAGCCGCCCCCCGGCCCCCTCCGGAAATTTACCCAAGCCCTATTCCCCAACAACCCTCACAACCCTAAACCCAACCCATCCCAGTCTACCTCCTTACCCCTACACCAACGTATCCCGCAGGACGCTGTCTTCGTCGTCAGCTTCGGAAGTTTCAACCCTGTTTTGAAGAACGAAACCTTCACCAACCTCCTCGGACACGGCCTCGCCTCGACGTTTGCCCCAAACCTCTCCAAAGAGTGGAAAAACATCTGCCACGCCCCCGCAGATTATGGACTGGCCCTGGATCAGCCCGTCTATTTCTATTCGAAATTCCCACCATCCCAAACGCCCCGTACCCCTGCTCCGGTTGCGACCTATCCCGCTTCCGGGCTCCTCTTTACGGTTGAACACCCGGGTGCCCTTGAAATCCAACTCGCCGAAAGCCTCCTGGGCAGCATTGGCGGACGTTGGCGTGTCGAAATCGAAAGCGGTTTCAAAGCATTTTATCATCGGGACCGTCGCCTGGCGATTGGGTTCCATGAGAGTATGTTTGCCCTGTTTGAAGACCCCTTGGGGCAGCTTGGCGATGCTGGCCTTCGGGATGAAATCAAAAACCTCTTCTCCGCCAAAGGCAACACCCTCGCCCAAAGCACTTCCTTCCAGAAGCACATTCAAAACCAGCCTCAACTGGGCGTCTGGTTTGATGGCACCGCCTTTTTCCGCGAAATGAACCGCGACGTTTCCGGCTCACCACTGTACGGACGCCTTCGCAAATTCCTCGACTTCGAAAGTCACTACACCCTCACCTTCGAAACCGGAAATGTTCGGCTCGACGCCAATTACTTTTACCGGGAAAACCGCCTCGCTGATGCTGGCATCCTTTCCCTTCGTTCCGCACTTCAGGACATTCGCCCCGGAGATGCCGCCACGGCTCAGGATCAGTTGATGCTTCTCTCCGCAGAGAAACTCGACTACTCCAGTTTCAGCCGAATCCTGGCTCAGGAAGAACCCGCCGAAAACACATTCCTGAAGCTGCTCGGCATTCAGGAAGCTGCCGAAAACCTCGCCTTCTCCCATCAAATTGAAACGCCCACCGAAGGCCGCTTCACCTTCACACTTGGGCTCAAAGACCAGGACAACAGCAGCCTCGACACCCTGGCCCAACTCATGAGCCGCACTTTCCAAACCCAAGTCAGCAGCCTGGAAAACACTTCCACCACCACCACGGCCCAAGCCGAGTAGCCATGAAAGCCCAAACTCCAACCCTCTCCCTCATACCCCTACTGATCTTTTGGAGCGGCTGCACATCACCCCAAGTTAACAAAAGCGAAAACCTACCCTCACAACTCTCCAACGACCCCACCGCCCTCGAAGAAATTGCCATTGAAATGGAACCTGTCGGCGAAACTGGAACACAAGGAATCGCCGGCATCCCTACTGCCGCAGACACCCTTCAACCCGACAATTCCTACACCCCCCCCGTTCTCGACTACAACAACCTGCAAGACTTTCCCCCCGCTCAACGCCGCAATTCCACCGACCTCCCCAATCCCGAACATTGGCAGCCCGAAGAATTGATTACTCCCCAGGGACCGGTCGGCCAACCAGGGGAACCCGAGAAAATTGTCAGCACCGATCCAGAAGCAGAAACCCAACCGTCCCATCCCGAGCTTCCTGCCAGTTCCCCGGAATTTGCTGGAATAGCAGACGCCCCGGAAGCAACCCTACCAGCTGAAGGGCAAAACCCTGACCAAGCCGCAGACCCCGCTGCAGCACCTACCGCAGAGGCATCATTGGACAACGAAACCCAACCCGTTCTCACTTCCACTCCCCGCCGTCCCTACTCTCCCTACGGGGAAGCCACCACACGACCCATCTTTCTCCCAAGCGATCCAGCCCGCTTCTCCCTTCCAGACCTCCTCTCGTGGCTGGATCGCCATAACATTGACCGACCCCAAGAATTCGCCGATTCCACCGAAGCCCTGAACTGGCTCCGCCAACGCCTCCACACCCCACCCGAAGGCTCAGAAAATGACCAACGCCAACTCCAGGCCCTCCTCTCCTGGATGGACTCCGGTAATGGCCCCGCCAATGATCACCCCTCCAATCCTGTGGATCTGGCCGCCTCCTTCCCCTGGCAATTTTCCCGCAACGCCAATTCCGACGCCGACAACGAATCCCCTGTGATGCTGACCAAAGCGGCCCGCTGGTTGCATCACCCCTCCCTTCAGGCCAACACAAAGCCAGCCCACCCCAACACCTCCGCCCCCTCCAACCTGACCTTTCTGAAAAAACCAACCCCCACTGCATCTTCCACCCCCGCCCATTTCCCAAAACCCTCTGTCGATTACACCGCCACCCTCCATTGGCTACAGATGGCCGCCCAGAGCAAAACACCCCAACGACCTGTAGCCACCAAACGACAACCCAACCTTCGCCCCTCCAGAGACCATTCCGAAGCCCTTCGCTGGCTTCAAAAAGCCTCCGGCAAAAAAGCCCCCCTCCATGCATCCATCCTGTCTCAGGGCGACCCCAACCCCTGATCGCAAAGCATTCAACCCAAGGTCTGACCTATCCAAGAGGCAACGCTCAGTCGTTGCCTTTCGTGTATAACCCCCTTTCTTGAATGAC
>CAYSOI010000316.1:0-5494 GCA_964432425.1 uncultured Opitutales bacterium
ACTCGTTATTCAATTCTCACTGGGATCGCCCATTCCCCGATGATATGGTTGCCGGATTTTTCCTGGATGCGGACTTTGGCTTCTCTTGCGGGAGTGGAGGGGGGGGCTTGGATTTGGAGGGCTTCGGGTTTGTCCTCATGATGGGGGAGGACTTTGGAGGACCAGAGGGGTGGTGGGAGAACTTCGAGGGGTTGTGGGGTGCGTTGGGTTCCGGTGAATTGGAGGGTGGTGCTTTCACCGGGTTGGATGGTGGCAAATGGTTTGGGGAAGGAGAGGATGGGGTGGGGTAGGGTGGTTGGAAGTTGGGCGGGAATTGTGGCGTGGTAAGTCAGGAGGATGGGATCATCGGAAACGGTGAGGTGGATGCCTTCCGGCGGGCAGGTGAGAAGTTGTTGGGTGCCATCGAGGTAGGTGAGTTGGGCGTGTTTGGTGGAAGGTGGCAGTGGGAGCAGGATGTCTTTCCGTTTTCCATCCAGCCATAGGGTTTGGAGGCATTCACCAGTGGGGTTTTGAAAGAGATAGGCCTGCACTCCATCAGGGTAGTGCTTTTCTTCGGTAAACTTCTTGTCGAGGATGGAGTTGATGAGGTGGTAGTGGGTGATGGCGTCGAGGCGGGGGTTGTAGAGGTTGTATTTGCAGTCGAACATGCAGTGGGCATCTCCGAACTGTCCCCGGGCTTTGCCTTTGGGGTCTGGGTATTGGATGGTGAACCAACTGGTCATTTCCCCCCCTTCGGCAAAGAAGGAGGTGATCTTTTTGATCATTTCTCTGGAGACGTCGAGGCGGGTCTGGCCCTGGCTATTGAGGCCGAGTTCGGTGGAGTGGATGGGTTTTACGGCATCGTACTTTTCCATCAACGCCCGGTATTCCTTCATTTGCTTACGGACTTTGGTGTAGTGCTCGTAGATGTGGAAATCGTAGGAATCCAAATAGTTCTGGTAGCCAGCCTTGAAGTATTCTTCGTTGGGTTCAACGGATGTGCCGATGACGTGAATGTCCTCATCAAAAGCTTTCACCGTTTCGTAGATGGCTTTGTAGGCCCGGACATTTTCCAGAACTTTTTCTCCTGTGCCGTGGGGTTCATTGCCCATGGCGATTTTGTAGAGACCTTTGTCATAAAACGCTTCGAGAAAGTTTTGCATGCCTTCCCTCAGAGACTTTTCGGAATAGAGCTTGAAGCCTTCGCGTTCAATCTGAGCGGCGGGAGTTCCCGTGATCCAGAGTCCCTGGAGGTCATTGACCAGGTCAACCTGGGGCAAGTGAGCTTTGTAGGGAGGTTTGTGGGACCAACCGCCCCAGACTCCAAAGAGGCGCAGGCCCAGCCGGTCTGCCAGATGGAAATAGGCGGGCACTCTGCTGTCCCAATTGCGAATGGTGAAGGGAATCTGTTCGGGCGGAAACCTTTTGGCCAGGGATGTTTGAAGGATCGCAAATCCCGCAAATTCTTTCTCGGGTTCTGCAGAGCCTTGCGGGACTTCGATATGGAGTTGATAGAATTTGCCGACCTGCAACTTGTCATCCGGTAGATCGATCTCGGTTTGGTAGACAAATTTCCCTTTCTTTGACTCCTGCTTTTTCAACTTTGCTTGTTCGGGCACGATTGCATGTGTGCCCCAGTAATCCCGAACGGCATATTGAATGTAGGCATGGTCGGGATGCAGTGGCTTTGTTGCTTCCACATCAATGGTGAAATTCAAGTACTCATTCGGTTGAAACAAATGCCCGATGGCCTGACTTTGAATGAGGATGCGGTCTATGGAGCTTTCCTGAGGCTGGACCTTGAGGCGAGTGATGAAGATGTCATCGATCAGGAAGGTGCCGTAGGTCTTCTTCATTTCCAGAGTCAATCGACCTTGAGCGGTGTGCTGAGGCAGTTGAAGGGTCTGCGTTTTCTGGTTCCATGGAGTTTGGCCATGTTCAATGCCGATGGGGAAGCGTTCAAGGGCTTTGCCTTGGTCATCCAGCACTTCCAAAGCCACCTGCACGTGGTAAGAATTATCGGGAGAGTGGAGCTTGGAAGATGAGGCGTAGTTCACTTTCCAGAAGCCGGAATCGAGGGGGAATGCGGAGCTGTTGACTGTGGTTGGACTGGCCAACTTCTCCAGAGTCCGGGAGAGCTGAAGTGCCTTGGAGCGGGATTGCACAATCTCATATTGTCCCTGGCCTTCCCATTTTCTGGTATCTGAGTTGGTTTCAAAGTTTTCGGATAACGCTAATTCCAAGACTTCCCCTTGCAGTACCATTTCGGCCCGGATGTTGGAAATTTCCAAATCAGAGGCTTTCTCAGGATTGGACCTCGTGTTGAGCATGATTTCTACCAGCTTCACACCGCCTCGCCAAACTCCATCATTGGCTCCTCCCCAATGTTCTGCACCCACGAATTTCTCCGGGAGAAAAGTCAGTTCCTGCCACTGTCCATTCGGCTCCATTTTGATCCCCTTTCGCTGGTGAGTCTGTTTGCCGCCATCTACCCATCGCATGGAGAATTGCTGAGTGGTCTTTGAGCGGACTTGCATTCGGATCGCCTTCAATTCCTTCACTTGTCGAAAAGAAAAAGCCTTTCGCATCCCGACATAAGCTCCGCCTTCTGTGAAGTCGCCCTTCAAACGTAGGGCTAACCCATCTTGGGCACCTTCCGCTTGGACGACTTCCAGACTTCCCTTGGCTCCTTTGTATTCCGAGCCAGGATTGAACGCCCAGGAGGTTTCCCCGTGAGGCACGAGGTCGTCGAGTCGGGCCGTGTGCAGCACATCCACTTTGGGAGCCGCCGGAGTAAACTCGACTTGGCTGAGTTGGATTTTGGGTTCCAGTCCCAGGCCCTTGCCGCAGATCACCACGAAGAGATTGCCGGGTTGGTGCCATCGAGCATCCTTGGCTCCACTCCAGTATTGGTATTGTGTTGCGAGATCGATAGCATCGGCCGTTCCCATCTTCTCAAAATACTCTTCGACTGGTATGGTGACCTTCTGCCAGCCGCCTTTGTCATTGAGTTTGAGACGAAGCTGATGGCATTGTTTTGTGCCATCAATCAAGCGGATGGGGACGGAGTTGGCACCAGAGGCCACCTTGATCCAGAAACTTATTTGTTCAATGGGGGCCTCGGGCAAAGAAGTCGCCGCCTGCACATAGTTGCCGCCCTTGGTGAAGTTGCCTTTCAAGTGAAGAACGGGTTGGTCCTGAAACGTTTGCTCCGCAACGTTCAACTCTCCAGTCGCACCTGGAAATTCTCGGCCATTATCGAATGTCCATCCGCCTCTTTCTTTCTTCGCGTCAATCAGTGGAACGCTTTGCCCCTGGATGACAATAGAGAGAAGGAGAAGACTAATGCTCTGAACGAAAATACAATGTCGGGACATCGAAGCCTTTGGTTTCGATACTTTAAGATACAGTAGTTGGTTATGGGTTTCCTTCCCAACTTTCTGAAAGGATACTGGTATTGATCAGCTTGGAGTGCTCTTTCCCATCTTTGTAGAGTGTAATGGTCCAAATAAACTCGTTTGAATTTTTGATCTCCAAAATGGAGGAGTTGCCAGCGTATCGACCTGGATCAAACGCTTTCCAGCGAATCTTCAGTTCGCCCGGTACGTGTTTTCCCACCATTTGCTTGGGCTTTTCCTTGCCCAGGATCCCCTGGGTCCAGGACACTCCGCGATAAAGATCTTCCTCGGGCTCAAAATATATGACGTAGTAGGTCGTTTCCTGATCATCGGAAGATTCCGTGGTGGAGTCTTTTCCCACTAGATAACGACCAGATGGGTCCATGAAGGCGGTGGATAACCGTGTGGCATTGTCCATTTGGCCATCTTCCAGGCGGGCCGTCTGATAGATCCCCCGAACCTTCCCCGCCATGCCAAACAGCAAGCGTTCGTAGTTACCGGCAGGGCTTTCGGCTCGTTGGGGATTATCCCAATTACGGGGAAGCAATTTCCATAATGCCGCTACCTCTGCATTAGACAAAGGTTTCTTGTCATAAGGAGTCGCAATGTCCTCTTTTGTCTCTTCCTTCCTTCCATTTTGCTCCAGGCAACTTGTCAGTAGTAGAAGGGTTGCGAAGGCGATGAGCAGACGATGTGTCACAACCTTAATTTTTAGCATGGAAGGTCCTCATTGGAGAAGTTAACGTAGGGGATGTATTGGTCTCCAGGGCGTTTTTGTCGGGTCTTGGGATTCACACGAAGGAACCGTGCCCTGTCCTCTGGTTGGTGTGTGGGTTGTCGCAAAAGCATTTGGAATTGCCGATTATCCTAATCATAAAGCCCAAATCATCCAGCAGAAAGAAGAGCCGGTTTGGTGTTTGGGGCAGGCGTCGGTACTGGATTCGAGCGGGAGGGATAGAATTTACCAAGGTTCATTAGACGAAAATGAGAGACTGGGATTCGAACAATTTACCGGAGCGAATCAATGGGAAAATGGAAGTTCAGGCCTATCCTTTTACTCTTCCTCTTTCTTCAGATCCTTGAACACGGCTTTCAGGAAGACGGGATTATGATCGGACCCGGTTTTGGGAAACACTTTTCGAGATACGGGAGCAAAGTGTTGGGAAAGGAAGATGTGGTCGACATTGGTTCCGAGAACCTTGCCGAGGGGATGCCTTTGATGATGCCAGGTATTCTTGAGGGTCGTGGTAAAGGCCGTGCCCTGGAGGCTCGTTTCGGAAAGAATGGAGCGGTAGAAAGGGGAGTACGGGGAAAAATTACAGTCGCCCAGCAGCACCACAGGTTCGCCTTCGGACTTGTTGATTTCCTCCTTGAGAGCTTCCACCTGCAATCCCAGTTGAGTGTATTCATATTGATTGATAGGGGGATTCAAGTGTACGCCGATCACCTTGATTTTCTGATCTTTGAATTGAATCTTGGAAACAATGCAGGGGAAATCAACGCTGGCAAAGTGCTCAATCCGGTTTTCCATGATCATGTATTTGGAATACAGGGAGATGCCATGGCCCTTTTCGTTGGGAATGGTAAACTTGAAGGGATATTTGACCGCCAGTTTGGCCAGCTTGGCATTCCAGCCGGGCTGGAATTCAGAGAGCAACATCACATCCGGATCAATCTCAAGGATCAGGTCTTCCGTCTCCTTGTAGTTGGTGTTCTCCAGATTCAGATTGTGTGTCAGGAAGGAAATGTCCGGCTTGTCCCCCGAGATGCTGTTGTTGTCACTGACGACAAGAAAGATAAAGGCGAACAGCAGAATGGTCAGGGCCAGGTTGGCATTGGCGATAATCCGGTCCTTCACACAGATGCACAACACGGTCAGTAATGCACTGAGAATTAGGACTTGCGGTAGCAGATTCGTGGCCAGGTCCAATCGCCAGTCCAACTGGAAAAAGAGGTTGGTGTAGATCGCTCCAAATAGGCCCAGGACCAAAATGACCACGGCCCGGTATGCTGTCTGGATGAGTTTGCGAATCATGAAAAACCGGAGAAAGAATAGGCAAAGTACGTCCGCTTTACCTTTTGGCTAGCCGGAACTTTTCTCAGAGCCCGGAAACTCC
>CAYSOI010000317.1:0-2465 GCA_964432425.1 uncultured Opitutales bacterium
GCGACGACGAGGATGCTTTCGCCGGGGTCGAGTACGATGCCGGGAGGAAATGCGAATTGAATGCCGCTGGTAAATTGAAGTCCATCGAGGTTGATGGATTTGTCGGAGCCGAGGTTGCGGAGTTCAATAAATTCAAAGTCGGAGGACTGGAAGCCTTCTGCTTCTTCGGCCGGGGTGGTCTCGACAGGTTCGTAGAGAATTTCTGTGATGGACAGGTTGTCGGAGGTGGGGAGGGCGGGTTCTACAATGAAGGTGGTTTGATCCATGGCGGACCATTCATTGCTGAGTTTGGCCCGTGTGACGACGATGGCACTGGGTGTGGTGAAGGTGATTGCCGAGGTGTATTTTCGGGCACTGGGGGAGAGGAAGCCTCCTTTCAGCCTGGGGTCTCTTCCATTGAGGGTGTAGTAGATGTCACCGGAAGTTGCAGTAAGGGTGAGTTGGAAGCCTTCGGGGATTTCTCCGCCTCGTTGAGAAAATGAGGGTGGGTCAAGACTTGGGTAGGCTCCATCTGATCGCAATTGGCTGATAACGACGTCCCGGCGGTTGGGAAAGTAGTTGTTGAGAAGATTGTCGCGTTCGGCAATCCAATCGTTCCTGGAGTAGGGGACTGTTCGTTGATTGTCTCCCCATCTGGCGGATTCTGCGATGATGGCTTGTTCGATGTTGGCGGCTTTGGATGTGTAGAATGTGGCGGATTTTTCGGGAGAGAGAACTCCATCGTGATAAAGGTGTTTGTAGGCGAGATCTGCGAACAGCATTCGGTATTCTGTGTTCCTTTTGAGCTGTTGGTGAATTCTGGTGGGGCCGCCGTTGTTGTTTCTTCTGACGGCATTCTGGTTGAGGCTTTCCATGGTGTGCTCAGCATCCCAATTGTGATAGCGCCAGTTGCGGTTGAGGTCGGTGCGGTGTCTGGAGGCATACCAGTTCTGGTGCCCCCAATCGGTGTTGCCCATGTAGAACTGCAGCAGCATATAGTCGATGAAGGGTTCAAGATCCAGCATCTGCACGACTTGTTGGTAGTTGTTGTTGATGGTGAGGTCGAGGTTGGCTGCGTTTACCAGGGCGATGTAGGCATCATTAGTGCCGCTGACGACGGTGGAGCTGCGGTGTTTGATGACGTCGTAATCTTCCGGTTGGCCTCCCCGGTAGTGGCTGACAAAGTTGTCGTCAGGGCGTTCGTGGAGGGTGTGGAGGCCCCAGTAGAGTCCATCAATGTAAACGTGAACGCTGTATCCGTAGGGGGAGTCACCTCCAAGTTCCCGGTGTAAGTCGGAAATGTATTGATCGCGAAGGTACTGGGCACGTTTGCGTTGAGACGTCGGTGCCGAACCTCCTCCGTAGGTCCAGACATTGTTGAGATGGGCATCGACGACCAGGGTGTCGAACTCCTGGGCGGCGTCCTCTCCAAAAACTGGAAACTCTAATTTCGAGGGGCCGTATGTGGATGTGAATTTTAATCGCATGGAGAGTTTGTCTGTTTTCCAGCGGTTAACACTGCTGCCTCCTACAATCTGCACAGAGCCGTTGATTTGAAAACCTTTGCTGCCGTCGGGATGAATCAACTCGACGGAGGTTGGTTTTTCCACGCCCTCTCCCTTGGGGTAAATCCCTTGGTTGGCATGAAAGAAGTCGTCCCGGTCGAGAACAAGGGAGAGTGTGGGGACGGTGAGTAGGCTGTCTTCGACTTGAGCCCGCCATTGAGGATCATCAACGATTTCAGCATCCATTCCGTAATCGGCTGGGTGGCCATTCCATGTGGTGGGGAAACCTGCGGGGTTATTGGGTTGGCGTAGGATTTGGGACGGGAAAAGGTAGGTGTGGGTGTCCACATTTGTTGACACGTAGCCGGATTTGATGGCGATGGCTCGGAGGGTGGTGGTTTGGGAAATCGGAATGGGTCCGGTATAGAGGGTTCCATTATTTTGAGAAGGGAGGGAGCCATTCAGGGTGTAGTAAATGGTGGCATCCTGGGTAGCGGTTTTGATTTCCACTTCAAAGGGGCGATCAAAAAAGCCTCGGTCATGGCTGAACTTGGTGTCTTCAACCAATCCGAGAACGCCTGCTCCATTGGGCTGTCCGGGAGTCGGGACCTGAAAGAAACGAATCATGCCTTCATCGTTGGCCAGACCATAGGAGAAATTGGGACGTTGTTCCGGGTAGTCGTGAAACATCTGCACGAACTTGCCCTCTGGATTCACCAGTGCCAGAAAACTGTCCTTGGAACTGGAGAGTTTGAAGGACGTGTGGATTTCATTGGAAGGGAATTGCTCTTTTCCGGAAGCAAAGATGAGGAGGCGTTGTCCTGGCAGGATTTCCGTGCCGTCCGGGAAGGTCCATTTTGGGGGTGAATCCGGATTGTCTGTCAGAGACCAGCCAGAGAGTTCGGCAGTGGCATTGGAGGGGTTGTGGAGTTCAATCCAGTCGGGATGTTCGCCTGAGCCATCCTGCAAGGTAGAGCGGTT
>CAYSOI010000317.1:2565-5473 GCA_964432425.1 uncultured Opitutales bacterium
ATCAGGACAGTTTCTCCTGCCCCGAGATTTGTGCCGGGCGGAAAGTCAAGGTCCACGCCTTTGGTGAATCTGACATTGGATAGATCCAAGGTGCCAGAGCCTGTATTCTTCAATTCAATGAATTCAAAATCCGAGGAGGTGTAGCCGGCGAGAAGTTCTGCCTCGGAGGGGGCCTGGGGAGCATAGTGAATTTCTGAAATGGCAAGGTTCTGTTGCAGTGTGGCCAAAAACATCGGGGGACCTGGGGTAATCTCGATGGGTTCAGACCAGTGGCTCCAGCGGCCGCTCTCATCCTGATGCCGAACCCGAGCTCGGTATGTGCGGCCTTCCTTCAAGTTTTTTGCCGGAACACGGATATTGGAGGAGAAGGTTTCTATGGGCCCGGAATCCCAGTCGGCAAACCATTCAAACTGGGGCTTGTCCTCATGGACCAGAAAGGGGATGGAGATTGGAGCGACTTCGGCAATGCGCCATTGGATGGCTCCGAAGGTATGGTTGCCTTGAGGGTCTTTAAAATCCGAAGACTGGAGTTGAATCTGGTCAATGGGGGATGTGGGAGGACCGAAGTAGGAGAGGGTCGGTGTGAAAGGGATGGCCGCATCCAAGGCCAGGAAATCAAGGTGTTGGGCTCTACCTCCGGAGGGGACGTCGGGTCCTGTGAGTCCTGTCCATCCTTCAAAGGCGAAGTTCTTCATGTCCTGAACTTTCCACTCCATGGTCCCGAAATCTTGTCTGCCCGCACTGGAAGGGGCATTTTTCCAGCGGTCTCGATCCGCAGGGACCATCTCCCGGATGTGGTCCGCCAGTTGATCGATCATTGGGTTGATGACTTCTTCAGTCCAGAGGAGGTCGCGAAACTCTCGCAGGAAATTGCGGTAATCTCTGACGAAATCTGGTTTGCCCCCATTGGCTACGATTGCGGCATTGTGAGTGTAGTCGACACCTGTGTTCCAGTTCGGTCCCCAACTGGCATCGGAGTCCCATGGCAATGTCCATAGTCGGCCCAGTGGGTTGCCCGAGTGAGGCTCAAAGAACCAGGCCCGGTTTTTGGAATGGGTATCGCTGGGTCTGAAGTCGTAATGTCGCACGGCTTCGACTACGGCGTGATAGCGGTAAGCTTTGTCGTAGTTGACATGATTGTGCAGCCAACTGGCAGAGCGTTCCGGGCGGAGATTTCTGCGGATGTTCTGAAAGTCGGAGTCATTCTGAACGGCTCGGGTTCCCTGATGCCTTTTGATGAGGTTTCCATCGAAGACCCCATCCTTCAGCTTGTAGAGATTGCCATCCGGCATCTTATGGGTTTTCAGGAATTTTCCGTCATAGTTCTCGAAGACAATCTGGAATCCCTGGAAATCGCCGTGATATTGATCCGGTTGCTCCTCTTCCGCCTTGATGACCCGAAAATGAAACCACCAGGTATGAGGCGCAGGAACATCCACCATGTTCCACAGAAGCGAATTCATGGTTTCTGTAATTCCAAAATTCCCGACATCCTTGTTGTCGAACATTTTTCCCGTATTGATGGTGCGGAGTTTATTGGGAAACTTTTTGCCGCTGAGGTCTCTGGCCTGGAAGAGATTGCCGTAGTTGAATTTAAACCGCATGCTTCTCTTCCCGTTAATGTTGCCGTAGCGGTCATTGGCCTGACGGAGGCGATAGCGGATGTGGTCGTACACGACCCCTTCGTATACAAACGTGCCATGCCAGTGAAATGCACTTCTGGAAGCTTTATTGCTTTTGGGAATCTTGGTATTCCCATACCCCAGGCAAATCGAATGATCTGAGGGGTCAGTAATGAGGTGATAGACGGGCAGACTGGTCATCACAGACCTTGGGTAGACATGGCCTGCACCATCCGGATGGACCGATCTTTGCGATGCCGTGTACTCCGGAACTCCGTTATACACAAAGTAGGCAAAGTTCAGAGAGGGATCATCTGAGTAGGGGACTTGAACCGTGGCTCCATTTTTATCGGAAGCCTGAATCCGATAACGGACAAGAGTTCGATTGGGAAATGAGGGAAGAGTGGCGGAATAAATAGATTCCCCAGCATCGGGGTCTGGAACCATGGTGGCTTTTTGCCAATTCGCCAATGATTCAAATGCCGGGTTCTTTGCATGTGGATCATCGGGTTTGTTGAGAATGTCACTGTAGGATTTCGATTGATAGGCCCCATAGTAATGTCCCGGAGCGACTACCTGGTAGTACAGTCGAACGGTTCCGACCAGGTCCGGGTCCGAAACCTTGGCTTGGATAAGTGTGTTCTGGAAATCCTTGGGTTGCTGGGGGTAGTGTCGAACCTGGCGGACCTGGGGCGGTGAATTGGTTCGAAATGCAGAATTTAAATCGCCGGGTGTAGGAGAGAGGGATGCCCGCCAACTTCCGCCCAGATCGTTATCCAGGTTGGGATTCATCAATTCCATGGAGGCTCCGCCACCTGCTGCGGGAACTGGCCAGGGAAACTCCGGTTTGTATTTTACCTCATCGATCAAATTGCCCGTTGAATCCTTCAGGGCAATGCGTTCTCCTTCATTGGACAGTTGGCCTGCGGTAAACTCTCCATTGGGATCCTTTTTGAATACGGAGGAATAGTGGAGCTTGCTCTCCGTGATGACATAATAACTTTTCGCCGGCAGGACGGTGCTTTCCAGAAAGACATAAGTCAGGCCCGAAGAGAAATTCCAACCCGTCAGGTCGACATCCTGATTGCTGTTATTGTAAAGTTCGACGTACTCGGTCAGCGAAGTCGGAGATTCGGGATCATAATGAATTTCATTGATGACGATCTGGCTGCTTCCCGTAAGGCACACATACAGGAAACCGATTGCTGCGACAGCAAATCGAAATTGTATAGGGAGAACAATTAGGGGAAATCCACGCATCAGCGTACTTGGCGGAAAAAGGGAAC
>CAYSOI010000318.1:0-5467 GCA_964432425.1 uncultured Opitutales bacterium
CACTAATACCTTTGGTGGAGACGCCTCAACTAGAAAATGCCGTCAGAAAGTCGGGATAAAGATGCACAGAAGCCCGAAAATGAGTAAGTAAATGATTTCCGATATAATCCAGTTGGCAACGATACGACCATGTTGATCGATCAGCCCTGATTCATCCTTCCTAATTTGCCAAAGGATAATTGGAACTACGAGACCAGCCAGTGGAATAATGTAGGCACAAAATTGAGATAAATGGATCAACATGCACCAAGTATTGGTGTCACCGACAGCTTCCTGAAACTTCCTACCAGTGGACTTGTTGGCTTGAAGAAGGTCGGTTTTGAGTTCGGTAAATTCCGCTTGTGAAATGATGCCTTTTTGCCGCAATTGCTCAAGACGTTCCAACTCTTCCACAATGTTCATAATAACTCCTTTTAAGTAGGACTAAATTCAATACGGTGTTCGCCAATCGAAGGCTTCCTCCATTACGTCGCGATGAAGTTGGAGCATCTGGGCTTTCATGCGGGCAAAAACTTCAGGTTCCTTTTCGGAGAGATCGATGTCTTGAGTGGCATCAGTTCTAAGGTTGTGGAGGCGAAAATTGACGAGGGCCGTTTTCTTTATGTCGCCAATAAAGGATTCCTTAAACATATTGCCACGGGATAACGGGAGTTCCGGGTCGGCAAGAAGGCAGTAGTCTCCGTCACGAATGACACAGACGGGGCGGGAGGGATTGTAGAACCAATAGAGGGGTTTGGGGCGGCAGAGAGATCCGCTGGAGAAAAGAGGGAGCAGACTGGTGCCATCGAGAGTCACACCTTTGGGCAAAGGGACTCCGGCTGCGTCACAGGCGGTTGGAAGAATGTCGACCAATCCGGCGGGGACATCCGACTGAGATCCAGGCTTGATCTTTCCGGGCCACCGGATGATTCCCGGCTCCCGGATTCCGCCTTCCCAGAGTTGGGTTTTTCGGCCCTTGAGATTGCGATTATTGGCCCGATCGGTCCGATAGCTGCCATTGTCGGAGGTGAAGATGACAAGGGTATCGTCGGCCACTCCCATGGCATCCAGTTTTTTTAGAATACGACCAGCGGCATCATCCATATTTTCAATACAGCCATAGTATTCGGGTTGTTTGACATTGGGATGACGGGCAGCCAATTCCGGAGGGGAAGCCACACGTTGATGAGGCTCATGAAAACAGACGTTGATAAAGAAGGGCTTGGACTTGTCGCGATGATTGTCGAGCCAATCGAGGGTTTCGTCCGCCACGATCTGACAGGAGTAGCCCTTGATTTCACCGAGGGCTTTTCCGTTACGAACAAAGTTGTTGGGATTTCTGTGGGAGGGGTTGGCATTGTTGCCCGTGGCCAGCCAATAATCATAACCATGATGGCCCGGATTGGGGCCGTCTCCCTTTCCTTCCACAAGGTCATACCCCAAGTGCCATTTGCCAATGTGGGCAGTCGAATACCCACCAGACTTCAGGAGTTCGGCAATGGTGGTCTCTTCCACCCGAAGGTGCATCTTTTGAGAAGTCGCCACCCAACTGTAGACTCCTGCCCGTACTGAGAACCGACCAGTCTGTAGTGCAGCCCTGGAGGGGGAACATACCGCACTGGCCGCGTAGAAGTCACTGAACTGAATGCCTTGTTGGGCAAGTTTGTCCAGATTTGGAGTTTTATTTTCAGGTGAACCGTAGCAACTGAGATCGCCAGCACCCAAATCATCCGCAAGCATGATGACGATATTAGGCTGGTTAGCAGCTTTTACTGAGATGAAAGGGAGGAGAAAGGCAAAGGTAAGAAACTTTTTCATAATCAGTTTGAGGTTTGTGCCCTTCTCTAGAGAGATGGGCAAGTTTGAACTTTTGAGCTTGTCAGAGCAATGGGTTGTCTGCATCGCAGATAGGATGCGTTCTTTATTACTCTCTCTCCTTGTTGTCAGTGTTGGTTTTGCCAACTCTTTTGAACCCACCCAGCAATGCGAATTTGTCGATTCTTCCGCCAAGCTGGAATTGCTCTGGTCAGATGCGAAATTTACCGAAGGCCCCGCAGTCGCACCAGATGGCTCCATCTACTTTACCGCCATTCGCACAGCCCGAATCATGCGATTTGATCCAAAGTCGGGAAAAGTCAGTCTGTACCGCAAGAATAGTGGAAAGGCCAACGGCTTGATGTTTGACCGCCAAGGAAGATTGCTGGCCTGTGAAGGTTCGGACGGCGGCAATATGAGAGTATCCATTACGGAAAAGAATGGGAAAGTCCGCACACTGGTAGATAAGTTTGAAGGGAAACGCCTGAACAGTCCCAACGACCTGGCCATCACTCCAGACGGCCGAATCTACTTCACCGATCCAAGGTATGTTGGCAATGAGCCCAGGGAATTGGATTTTGAGGGAGTCTATCTAATCGAGAAGAATGGAAAGGTGAAAGTCGCGACCAAGGAGATCTCACGCCCCAATGGCATTCTCATTTCCAAGGATGGCAAAACGGCCTTCGTGGCGGACAACCATTCCATTGATTGCCAGAATCGGCATTTAGCTTCCTTTCCAATCAAGCCAGATGGAACCTTTGGCAAGAAGACCATTCTCTTTGATTATGGAGAAGACCGGGGAGTTGACGGAATGGCGATGGATGTGGAGGGCAACCTCTATGCGACCGCTGGCAGAGGCGAATCCTCAGGCATCTACATCTTTTCTCCCAAAGGCGAACAGTTGGCCAAGATCACCTTGCCTGCCGATCCAACAAACTGCCAATTTGGAGTGGGCGATGAAATCGATACCCTCTACATCACAGCTGGTATCAAAGGAAAAGAAAAAGGCACAATGGGAGCCTTCGGGCTTTATCGGATCAAGGTGAAAAAGAAGGGGTATCATCCGGCCACTCGTTAATCATCCAGACTAACTCGCATCTATGAAACAGGCTCTTGGCTCCCTCCTGATATTCTTAATTCTGTTCACCGGGAAACTGTTGGCAGATGGCCCCAAGGACAATATCCCGGAAAAGGTTAGATCGATACCGCCCGTAGGGATTGAAATCCCACAGTGTGTTCAGGAAAAATTGGAATCGGGACTCAAGGAACTGGGTGAGGCCATCAAAAGCCTGAGGAAGAAAAAAGGAATCGATCACTTGCTACCGGATGTGGAGATCTATCACAAGGCGGTTCGCTATATTCTGGAAGGCAGGCAGTTTTACAAAAAGAAGGACTTTGCCATGGCAGAGAAAGTGTTGGCGCAAGGAATGGAAAGAGCCCAAGACCTGGCCAATGGCAATGCTCCGTGGACGACACAAAAGGGATTGGTGGTTCGTGGCTATCGATCCAGAATTGATGGAGACGTGCAGCCGTATGGATTAATCATACCAGAAACCTATAGCTTTGAGGGAGCTCAAAAGCATCGTCTGGATTTCTGGTTTCACGGACGTGGAGAATTTACCAGTGAAGCCCATTTCATCTCCCAAAGACAGACTCGTACAGGACTCTTTACCCCAGCGGACACCATTGTTCTGCATCCGTATGGACGGTATTCCAATGCCAACAAATTTGCCGGTGAAATTGATCTTTTCGAATGCCTCGAATCTGCCAAGCAATCTTATCGTATCGATGAAGACCGGGTGCTGGTAAGAGGATTCTCCATGGGTGGAGCCGCCTGTTGGCAGTTTGCCGTACATTATGCGGATCAATGGTGTGCGGCCGCTCCCGGAGCAGGTTTTTCAGAAACCCCGGATTTCCTGACAACCTTTCAAGGAGAAACCTTAAATCCCACCTGGTACGAAAGAAAACTCTGGCACCTGTATGACTGCACAGACTGGGCAATTAACCTGCGCCAGCTACCGACCATCGCCTACAGTGGCGAGAAGGATATCCAGAAACAAGCAGCGGACATGATGGAAGTTGCCATGGAAAAAGAAGGAATTGACCTACTTCATATCATCGGAAAAGGGGTTGGCCATACCTACGACCAAGCCTCCGTTCAGGAAATTGAACGTCGATTGGCCAGCATTGCCAAGCAAGGAAGGGATTCCAGTCCCCTCTCCCTTGATTTCACAACCTGGACCCTAAGATACAATCGTATGCACTGGCTGCGTGTGAACGGACTCAAGGAACATTGGGAACGTGCCAGGGTCAGCGCAAACTTACTTCCATTTGGGATGCTGGAGTTGAAAACTCAAAATGTTCGAAGCCTCTCCATCGTAATGGAATCTGGAAATTGTCCACTGGATGTCACCAAACTTCCCAAAATCCAAATCGATGGAGTGGATTTGCAAGGAGTTCCCAGAGTGAAATCTGACCGTTTCTGGGTAGTCCATATTCAACAAAACCCTTACGGGAAATGGATCATTTCCGACTCTCCCGAGTTGAAAGGACTGCAAAAGAAACACGGTTTGCAGGGCCCCATTGATGATGCCTTCATGGATAGTTTCCTGATGGTAAAACCCACCAAGTGCTTCAAAAACAAAGCACTCAAGAAATGGGTAGAGACAGAAAGCCAGCACGCAATTGATCATTGGCGTCTGCAATTCCGAGGAGATTGTCGGATCATGGACGATCAAGAAGTCACCGAGAAAGAAATCGCTGCTCACAACTTGATCCTCTGGGGAACTCCCGAAAGCAACACCGTCCTGGCGAAAATTGCCGACCAATTGCCACAGCCTTTGATGCAGCATTTTGCCAAAGACCCGGCTACCAACACAGAAATCCCCGTATTCATTTACCCCAACCCCTTGAACCCTGATCGCTACGTAGTCCTGAACAGTGGTTTCACCTACCGGGAATACGACTATTTGAACAATGCCCGACAAGTCCCAAAGCTGCCGGACTGGGCAGTTATCGACACCAACTCCCCTGTCACCTCCAGATATCCCGGGCAAATTACTGATGCAGGTTTCTTTGATGAACAGTGGCAACTCAAGTAGTCTGAAACACCCCAAAGTCCTACCAAACTGAAGCCTGCCCCAAACAGTTCTAAAAATATTTTCTGCTGAGGCTTTTTTGAAAAACCAAAGAGAAAAGACCTCAAAAATTCGAGAATGAGGACAAAATCTGGGGACTGAGAAAGCCTTCATTGAAGTGCACATTTGCACAAATCAACCAAGTCAAGCTTTCCGTATTTGCCTAAAACTAGCATACGAAATTTATGCATGAGTAAAACTATTCCTGACGCACCGCTTTACTAATCTTTATTTAACCCATTGAAAAGTAAGCCACATTCGTAATCAATTCTCATTTTTTCCTTTTAAACACAGGGCTAAAGACGCATATTGAGAAGCATCCAACAGGGTTTATCACCTAATCTTAAAGTGATAAATCAAGGTAGGGTTACTGAAAATTTCAAAATTTCCACTATTAGGGAAAAAGCAGATAAGACATAAAAGCGCGTGGTAAGGGAGACCACGCGCTTTTTATTTTATGAGATAACTCGAAAAGGTGTTTCCTAAACGCAACTTACTGCTGATAGTAGTGCAGGAGGCGGTCGTGAACCAGGAGG
>CAYSOI010000319.1:0-5457 GCA_964432425.1 uncultured Opitutales bacterium
GGAAGAACTCGACACCCGCTACTACACCCGCCTCCAGTTCGATTGGGGCGACTGAGTTGGTGCCGTCATAAAACCTGCCGTCCAAATCTCTCTCGCTCTCACCAATATCGACGAAACCCTGGAGACCGCCTAAATGGCACTCCGGGCATGAGTGGACAGATTGAAAACCGGTACAACACCACTGATTTAAGCAGAAAGCTTCATGGAGTTCGCAAACTACGTGAAGCCTTTCCGCAAACCCACTGTTGCCGTCTTGAAAACCATGGACATTGACTTACCTTGAGTCACCAGCGGCAAACCGAAAGACACCCGTCTCATCTATCAAAAAGTTCACGAACAAACCTAAGTTTTGACCTTTGGCGATAATCTGTGGATCAGAACTTAACCGTTCCCCACATGTTGGGATGCAGCATGATTTCACCAGGAATATCATCGACCAGCATGGTTGCTGAGTTAGCCCAGTATGAACGCAGTTGTGTTTCCTTTCCTTCAGAATCCCCAAAGGTAACACCGAAGTCTCCGGATATCTTAGAAGATTCTTTCAACCCCAACAAACCGAGTGAAATCTCTACTGTTAGCTCATAACCATTTCTGGTCAGTTTCACAATGGGTTCCAAGTCTTCAAGGATCCGAACATCATTTACCTTTTCAGAGCGCCAGGGAGAGGTGAATTCGATCGGGTTTTCGGATTTCGAAGCTCGATGGTCATAGAGAATCGCAATTACGTCACCTTCCCACGGCGCAAAGAGAAGACGTTTATCGCCTATCGCTGCACTTCGCCGCTTCTTCTTTGCATTGGCATCTGTGGAGAATTGGAAATCTACCGTATCACCCGTGGCAAATAAGGTGTACTTGTCCCGCCCATTGTTAATCCAGGGTGAAGCATCCTGCACCTGATACTTCAGCTTCAAGATTCCGTCATGCACAGCTGCCTCCAACTGCACCTTGAACTTCCCACCTTGATCCCACTGCAACTTACCAGGAATCTGAAAATCCTTGGCCACCTGAGCTTCCTGAATCTTTCGAAGGTTTCGATTCTGAGCCGCAATGATCTGCTCGGAAGTTACGGTAAAGTTGCCCTCACTGCGTTGAATAGATTCCAGCCCCTTCAACTCATAAATCCGGTAAGGCCCATGACCGATTTGCACATAATATTTTCCATCTTTTTCGGATCGATCAAACATCCCCCCAAAGATCTCCCCACCGAGTCGGTATTCATTCCGCAAATAACTCACCCGTACATCCGTAAAGACTTCATCCAGATACATACCATCGGAAGTCAGTAGAAAGCAGCGACCATGGTTGCCATTGAGAAAGAACACATCTCCCTGCTCATCCAACTTGGTTATCCCAAGGATTCCTAAAGTTCCCTGTAACACTCCAACTTCTGGCAATGGAGCTTTATGAGAACCATGGACGTTACTCCATTGGTTTGGGTAGCTCCAGAGTTGCTTCCCATCTCGATAGGCATTCATTTCCGGGTCAGAATTGAAGATCACCCGCCCAAAACTGTCCTGAACCGTCGGCACATTATTACGATGATAACCTGCCTTCAGAGGTAGGGGACTCGACTCTTCGACATACTCCTGAAGTTGCCGATAAAAAGGCTGACCATCTTTACCAAGTCGGGTCGGCTGGATTTCGGTAAAATGCACCATCCCATCCCGGCCATCTTTCACCACAGGCAGCCTCAGGGTCAGCGAGCTCTGTTTATGCCCCCAGGCACACCCGGCAAACTGCACCCCTTCTTTAGTAAAGCTGAACTCTTCTTCCTGAGGCTTACCATCCGAATTCTGATCCACCCACAAGACACCGCCCACTCTGCCAGCCCAGGGTTTGCCAGTGGGGCCTTTGCCGCCAGCACGTTCTTCCTTTCGCTTCTCCGGCCAAATCTTGTAAAACGCATTGATGTACGACTGCGGAGGTTTCCATTTACAACCATAAGAATAATGATGTGTCCCTGCAGCGGCTACGACATCCCGGATTGTACCATCAGGAAGAACTTCACTGATCAGGGCAATCTTCCCACGTGACGCCAGATACTTGCGGCCTCCCTCAGTAAAGAAATTGTAACTCATGGGATGATAATTCCCAATGTGTCCTTCTTCGATGGATATCACATGTGTTGGTTGCGCAGTTCCTTTTTTAATGTCTACATCCCAGAAACAACCGAGCCCAACCCAACGACTGGAATCGACAGGATCAAAAGCCGAACCTGTTCCACCATAATGCGGCATCCCAAACTTCTCGTACACCACATCCCACTTCTCCAGATCCCAAGCCAAAACACGCTTTGGATTCCAGCGATTCTCCGTCACCCATAGTTTCCCTCTTGGGCCAAATGCCATCCCCGCAGGATTCACCATAAGTTTGGGGTCATACTTTCCTTTGTAAGGACCACCCGGCACTCCCAGCTTACCTACAGCTTTGTAAGGCTCCCTCAACCCAGTTGGAATGTACCGATGAATCTGGTGAGTATTACTGTCACTTAGAAACACAAAACCTTCAGGATTGATCGCAATACCGCCAATGTCCAATTCAGGTGTTGAAATGACCTTGCGAAACTGCCCCTTCAGCAATTGAAAAACACCATCGTCTGTTGCCGCAAACAAGAGCTTGCTAACCGGATGGAAAGTCAGATCCCGCACACCTTTTAACCCAATTTGATCGATCAGCTCTCCATCCTTTGCCCGGAAGAGTAAAACCGCATTCTCCTCTCTCGATCCAACATACAAGACTCCCTCTTTCACGGCAAGACCTCCAAGGTTGTATTTCTTCAAATCAGGACGATTGGCTCCAGGCCCCACCCACATTTCATCCGCCACAAAGGCCCGCTTCTTTCCGGGGAATTCCACAAGCTTGCCGGTCTCAACATCAAACCGCGTTACAGTGATGTTCCATTTCGCCTTCCAATCCTCAGATTGAAAATTCACGCCCTTCGATCCACCCCAACCAAAGCCATCCTGAGCACAGTAAAAGTATTGATCATCCACAGCGATTGCATTGTGACCAATCCCGAACCCCTGCTGCAAATCATACCCTTGTACAAAGTTCCCCTCCTGATCCAATGCCATTAACGCCCAACCACCTTCCGTCACAGGAGCCGAAAAGAAGATCAAATCCCCATTCGAAGTGGCTTGCTGAATAACACCATGATTGGGCCCCCAGGGATGTGTGGTATCCTCACCTCCGTTGGCAAAATTCATTTTGTATTCTGGCTCAATCCCCTTGTGGGAAAGTACTCGCCAGTTGTACTCGCCCGGAGGCACAAGTTGGTTTTCTTCATTCAATCCATCCCAAATCAGCGAATGATTTCCTTTCGTAAACTCCCTCCCTGAAACCAGATTTCGCACCCGGCGACCTTCCGCATCCTCTATCACCACTGTCGCCTTCCCATCAAAAGGTTGTTTCAGCTCCAACCGAATTTCCTTCCGCCGTTCCTCCACCAGTTCTCGATAGGTTTCCAAATCAAAACGAGCCCAATCCTTCCAATCTTTTGAAAACTCCGCATGGATCGGTAGAAAGTCATCAAAGAGCAGACGTTCCCTTTGTAAGCCTTGTTGAAGCCCAACAGCAATCCGTAGTTCTCCAACAAGCTTTTGATCCAGATACATCGTAGTGCTGTCCGTAACAAACGACTCCTCACCAATCACAACTCCAATTCGAACTTTGCTTGCCGGAGTTTTGACCTTTATCAGGACATGAGAATCTCCAGCTTGAACAGCCATCGAACAGGGAATTCCTCCAGGCAATCCAATGTCGAGATAGTCAGCAGAAGTGAAAGGCGGATCTTCAGGCCCAATGGACTGGATCATCTCAAACATTCTCTGAGGTCCAACTCCAGGCAGTGGAGTCGCGTTTACAATTTCCAGCTTCAACAGGTGTTGCTTCCCAGACTCATAGACCACCACCCGATTGCCCTGAATGGCAACAGCTCTCGGTTCCGATAAACCTTCATAGAAAATTGGTTTCTCTTCCAAATTCTTCAACACCGACACTCGACCAGCCTCTGTGTGTGACATGACCAACCGCTTCCCATCTCCATGAACGAAATCGACCTTGGGGTGCACCTCAAAATCCCGGTCAAATTCCCAACCCTCAGCAGTTTGCCTGAATACCTTGAGACCCTTGTTGTCTACAGCGACCAATTTTCCTCCCAACATTCCCAAACTCGTCAGATCGTCCACACCCTCCCATTTTCCTGACATGACTTTGCTGCCAAGACTCCCATTCGCCCCCATATTCAACACACTATAAGTACCATCTGAATTGGCCAATAAGACTCTGGCTCTTTTGTCCTCAGTCTCATAAGAGATTGCTGACACGGAGTTCTTATCATTCAAACCATGGCCCTCATGTGTAAAAGTCTTTCTTGTCAGATGAGCCCAACCATTCTCGTCCATTACCTGCCCAGACCGCCATTCTGCTCTCCCATACATTGACGTCAGGACTGCCAAGGACTTGCCGTCTGGCCCGATGACCGGTTGTGACATGTCCTGTGGTTCAGGATCTCCCAAACTCAAAGGTGCCTCAACAGGATCATTCCAGTGCCAACTTCCTCTTGGGGTCCAGATTCGACCATCCACATCAAGTGCCAAAACCATCTCCCCAGCCAAGGCACCAATTCGCCTAGCCAGTCGAAACTTCTGTCTATCCGCATCCCACCGCAACAACTGCACCACTCCCTTGTATCCAGATACAGCAAAGACCCCATTGCCAACCTCGACTAAACCCCGTCCATTATTAAGATCTGCACTTTGTGGTAGATACCCGATAAAAGAACCCGAAGCTCCTCCCAATACTACACCAGGTTTTGGCTCAAAATCCTTGTTGTAACGAAAGATTGTCCCATGCCAGCCATGACCGTACCAGTAGTTACCAATCTTCTGTGATCGCTCTCCCTTAAAAGGTTTCGGAAAGCCAGCAATAGCCTCCTCACCTTTCCACGCCATCATTCCTTCCCGAGTCCAACCATACAGGATTCCACCCTCCGCAAAATGCAATGACCTCGGCACAGACTCAAACTTTCCCCAATCCGACTTCTCACCGGTAACCGGATCCAATAAAACCAAATGATCCGCCTGATCCACCACCCCAACTTTCCCTCTCCAGGCATTGGAGGAAAGCACCTTGAAGCCACCCTCCAACCGTGTCGGCTCTGTCCCACTTTCCGCATCCACCTCCAGTAAATACAGCCGATCCCGAATCAACATCACCAAATGCTGACTGCCAAACTTCGCTAATTGATCACTCCGCCCTGACGTCTTCGGCAAGGGATAACTCCCCAGTAAACGCCCATCCAAAGCATACCGATTCAGCACCTCTTTTCCTCCACGTTCCCACAATGCCCCCGTATCATCCAATACCGGCCCCATCCCTGGCACCAATTCCCCCTCAAACCTAACAGGTTTCTCCAGAAAATCCCCAGAGTTCCCCAAGACCCCAGCAAACTGAAGT
>CAYSOI010000320.1:0-5443 GCA_964432425.1 uncultured Opitutales bacterium
GTGAAGCCATGGGTGAAGCCGCCGCCTCCGTCTTCGGCGAAGCCATTCATATCTAAGAAATACAGAAGAACCGTCTCGGCTTTGGGAACCTCTTCTTGTAAGAATTACCCCTTAGTCCAGAACTGCTTTGGCAACTGAGGATTGCTTTGTCGGCTTCGGTTTGGGGAGTTTGGATCTACCATTGGTGGTGACATGGAAATGATGCTGCCAAACATGGGGTTGTGGTCCACTGGGACTCCAACCTGCCGGGATTCCCTTTTCCTCCAAAACCTTCCGGGCAGCAAGATAGGCGTCGAAACTATCGGGAAATACAGTGAAGAGCACATGGCTCTTTTGAGGGTTGATTTTGGCAAGGAATTTCTGGAAGAGAGACTGGGATTTAGAAAGGTTTTCGGGCAGGTCTCCGGTGTTATCTTTGGCAGTGAGCCGAAAATAAAGGAGTTTGCTTTGAGTGCTATGAACCGGCTCCACTGTGTAAAGCGCATCGCTTAGGGGCTTTTTTTGGAAATATTCCACCAAGGCCTTGCTGTCCAAAACCTCACCAGCACTGTTCTTCTTCAGACCGGATTGGGCCAGAGCCGCCTTTACGCGACTATCCCAGAGTGTGTAATCCACCGGCAAAACCTTGCCTCCGATACAAATGAATCGATACCCCTTTGAGCCGGATTTGGGGGCTTGGGGGTCAGGCAATCGGAGGTTTCTGGCGACTGGTTGAGCGGGTTTGTCGGGGAGGGAACTCAGCGTCTTCTCCATTTCCTTGAGCTTCGCCTCCATGGTTTTGGAAGAGGCCATGAGCTTCGTATTCTGATCTTTAAGAGCGGCCAGTTCCTTGGCCATCTTTGGATTGGAAGGCTTGGGTTGGAGAGCCTGCACCTGTTTGACCATCTTCTCTTTTAGGGCTGCGGTTGGAGGACCGCCTATTTTGGCAATCAACTGTTCCTTTTCCGCATTCAATCGTATTCGGTCTTTGAGTAAGGTTGCCAATTCCTTTTCCTTTTGGGCCAAATCCTCCGAGGCTTCTTTGATAGA
This sequence comes from uncultured Opitutales bacterium, assembly GCA_964432425.1. Lineage (GTDB taxonomy): Bacteria > Verrucomicrobiota > Verrucomicrobiia > Opitutales > JABJCN01 > JAYPDO01. The sequence continues at coordinate 1,030 of CAYSOI010000320.1, forward strand.
GGGTGAACTATTGGGATCAGACTGAATTCTTTGAACGGCCTGCTGGGCTCCCAGTTGCAGGACCACCAGAATAATGATCAGAATCCCCACGACACTTGTCATGGTATCCAGGAGGGAATCCAAGCTCCCAAGATCTCCCTTTTTCTTTCTTTTCATTGGTTAATTGACGAAGGACTTTACGTTAATGGGCCCCTTGGAAGGTATGGGCAATTTCCCATTTTTACAATTCAAGCTCAGGCAAAGCTCTCGCCCTTTGGTCCAGGAAGAGATGCCTTCCGGGCGAACCAGAAATATGACATATTTTCCGGCAGTGGGTTGCTTGCCAGCTTTCTTTAATTTTTCCAATTCGGCGATGGCCTGGCGGGATCTCGGTGTCAGGGATTCAGGCTTGATCCGGTTATGAATTCGCCCTCCTGCCTCCTGCAGAACAACGTAGATCCCTTTCCGTTCTATGAAGGCCGCCTTGATCTTGGTACCTGCAAGACTTTTCCAGATCCGGAGTTGAGAATTTTTTACGGTCTGCTGTATCAATTGTTTCAGCTTCGGATGCTTGGAAATCTGCGCCAAGGGCACCTTGTAATCCAGAGTACCTTTCTCATTGTAGACAGATAGTCCCTCTTTCGAACATTCGATAAAAATGGGCGTGATGGTATCTCCTAATGCCGAACTGCTGCGCCGAACATTCACCGTCGCATATCCGGCTGGATTGGCACTCACATCCAGTTTCTTCTCCATTTGGGCAGACTTGGATTTGGTGGATTCAATCCTTTGTTGAAGTTTACGGTTGGCCGCCTGCATGGCTGCAATTTCCTTTTGCATTTCTGCATCCGTCAGGGGCTTGGGTGTTTTCTGACTCTCCATTTTTTGGATCTGTGCCGCCAATGGAGCAATCTCCCGTCCCAACAAAACATCCCGTCGAACCGGTTGTATCCATTTTTGCTGCAGCTGGATCTTTTCTTCAATTTTGAGGGCCTCCGCTTGCTTTTGGTTCAGGACCTCCTCTTTAGCCTGGTCAACCGATTCGTCATCAATCTGGGTAAGGACAACGGAAGTAATCATCAGAGTCAGAACGCCCAGCACACAGGCCAATATACTCAAAAAGGGAAACAAGGAGACTGCGAAATCCCTTTTCCTCGACTTAGCCATCAGTACTCAAGCAGAAGGCAGACCGTACTAGACCTCGCTCCCCTCTTCTCCGCCAACGTATTGGTTATAATGAGACAGGAGCTGGGACATCTGCTGAAACGTATCGACCTGCCCCTGATACAGCTCCATCATTTGCGACTGCAGGTACGCCATCTGCTCCAATGGCTCTCCCCCACCTTCTGGAGTACTTTCACGTAACCTTTTGAGGAAGTTCTCGTTACTGTAATCATCCACCTGGTTGAGAAGATCTTCCTCCGCCTTCTGCGTCATTGTGGTTGGAAACATCACAATCAGACTCATCACCAAGGCCACCAGGGTCGTGTCAAAAGCGACTCCGAGCCCTTGGGTCACTTCACTGAGTTTGTTGCGGAGTTGATCAATATCTCCCGCAGCATCCAGCTCCCCGGAAAAGCTGGCAACCGCATCACTGATTCCATTCACAGTACCAATGAAACCCAGTATGGGAATTGCCCAGATAAAGACCTTCAGCAAGGTGTAGCTCGACTCCATGGTGTTGGCATCAATCTCGGACTGGGAGGCCAGCATATTGGCGGTATCCGAATGATTTTGCCGGACGGAAAAATGCTCCAGCCCCCGCAAGATCCGGTTCATCAGAAAATTCCGGTGTGGATCGATTTTCAGGCTACCCAGGTGCTCCACAAAACCATTGATCGTATCGATTCGGATCTCATCGGAAACCACTTTGGGAAGCAGGTCATAATGCATCGCCTCCCGCTGGTACTTCAGCTTGCGGGATTTGAAGAAGAGAATACCAAGCCCCCACCCCATCATGATGATCAGGGAATAGGGAACCCAACCTCTCTCATAAAAGAGTTCTCCGAAATAGTGAAGAAAAGCCAGGAACCCTGCATCCGCATCCTTGAACACCACAAATAGGGGAAACAAAAATGCATAAAACAGGATGGCAAAGATGAGACCAAAAAGAAAGCCATGTGAGCCCGGCACAGAAGTGGCTTTGGTGTTATCATACTTGGCGACAAGACCTTCGTTCTTTCGCCTGGCTGCCATTTTTGCAAGACGTTGCCTGTCAAATTTTTTTGCCATAATGGAGTTGGAATACTATGCTCTAAAATCGGCCCAGAGGATAGAATCTCACCCGCCTCAAGCAAGTAGAATCCCTGTTTCAGGAGCCTGTCTTAAATTCACACATCCCTCCCCAAAAAAGAAAAAGGGCGGAGATCCCTCTCCGCCCTTCGATTCCTTTTCGCAACAAGTGCGAATAACCTTTATCCAAAAGTTAGAAGTTGTAGTTGAGACCCACCGTGTAGAGACGAGGTGCACCAGCACGGAAACCTGCGGGGAGTCGTGAGGCTGCGTACTCTTCGTCAGTGAGATTGGTGACTTTGCCAAAGACTCTGAGCTTCTCGTTGAAATAACGGGTCAGAGAAACATCCACCAGGCCGTAGCTATCGATGGAGTGCGTATTGGCAGCATCGGTGTACACTTCGTCCACCCACTGGTAGTTGATGAAAATGTCGGTTTTCTCAAACACGAATCCAAGGCGGGCATTGAACTGCCATTCAGGGATGTAAGGGAACGCATTCCCAGGAAGAGCTCCTGCCCAGAAATCGGAGCCGTCGGTGGCGGTATCAAACTGGGAGTCTGTGTAGGTGGCTGACAGGGAGAAAGGTGTGGCAGAAGTAATGCCGCCAAGTTCCCCAAAGTCATACCCAGCCAGAAACTCAAGACCCTGAGTGGTGGCTTCTCCGAAATTGCGGGAGGTGGTATTCAGGCCGATGCTGTCCGTTGCCAGCATATTGTCGAACTGGGTATGAAATCCGACCAGTTCATAGTACAAACCACTTTCAAACGCATTGCGATAACCCAGCTCAAAGCTGTCGGAGGTTTCTTCCTCATCCCCTTTGCTGCGACCGGAGGGACCAGGAAGAGCTTGACCGCGGAAATAGCCACCAAAGATCTCGGCTCCACCTTCGAGGGTGTAATCAAAACTGATACCTGGAGTGGTGACTTCAATGTCCGAGCGGACGCCTTGGTGATCATAATCAACGGTTGTGTACCGGAGGCCTGGAGTCACATCCAATTTACCGAAATCGATGCTGTCCTGAACGTAGAATTCCCACGCTTTGGAATTACGACTGGAACCGGATTCGGCGGTATTGGTAATGGAGTAATTCGAAAGGTCATAAACGTCTTCCGAATATGGATTGCTATCATACACATCATAGGTGTAACGCACGCCACCTTCGATGCTGTGATTCCCCATTTCATGATTAAGTTTGGACTGAATGCCACGAACGGTGTAGGTACGGTCGTTGTGTTTGAGTGTGATGTTCCCGGCCCCAATGCCATTGAGCGTATCCAGAACGGTTGGATCCTCCAGAGCCGCTGTGCTCAGGGAGGTGCCATTGATCTTGGAGATCTTGTACCAGTCCCGGTTGAATTGGTTATAGAAAATACTGCTGGTCAACTTGGTCTTCTCATTGATGTTGAACTGGTGACGAAGGTAGAGACGCGTATGATCTGAATCCATGTTATCAAAACGAGTCATGGCATAACGCTGGTAAGGATTTGCAGCAAAATCCGCAGTGGACAAGCCTGTGTAGCCAATATCGCCATCCAGCTCGGTGTAACCCGCTTTGAACTCATAGTAGTGACGATTGCCACTGGGAGCCCAACTCAGCTTCACCATGTAGTCGGTCTTCTCAAAACCAGTATCATTACTGCCAATTCCTGCAAAGGCGGTTCCCAACAAATTGGTGGTATCCAGCTCTTTCCAACCATCCGTCTGGTGATGAAACACTTCCACGAGATAGCCCAGAGTTCCGGTTTCTTTTTGAATCAGATCCCCTGAGGTCAGATGCCCGATGATTTCAGATTGAGATCCATAGCTCAGAGTCAGGTCCGTCGCTTTACCTTGAGGAATGGGGGTGGAAAGGTAATTGATCACACCACCTGTGGTTTGCGGACCATGTTTTACCTGACTGGAACCTTTCAAAATTTCAAAGCCAGACATACGGCCAGCGGTTGGAGAGTAGTATGCTGCTGGGTCGGAAAAAGGAGAAGGAGCTGTCAGAATTCCGTCTTCCATAATCGTTACCTTTTTACTGCGGCCTGCGTCCACGCCACGAAGACTGATGTTCGGGAAAAGACCATAACCTTCTTCCGGACGTACATAGACGCCAGGAACCGTGCGAAGAATCGAAGTGATGTCAGTGTGCTGGAAAACTTCCAGTTCTGTACTATCCAGAAAGTATCCGGAACCTTGCAATTCCGATACCTTTTCCTT
>CAYSOI010000321.1:0-5409 GCA_964432425.1 uncultured Opitutales bacterium
CCAGTTCCGACACCCGGTCCCGTCTTGTTCAGCAACTCAAAACCAAATTTCCTCAGGCGATTTGGGCAGAGCACGATGCCATTGATCAAACCAATGCATCCAAGGCTGCATCCGCACTTCTGGGTAGCCCTGTTCGTGTACTCCATCGCTTGGAAAAGGCGAAGAGAATCCTGACTTTGGACTCTGACTTTGTAGGCTATGAACCTGACGGTACTGGTACAGCCCGGAGCTTTGCCAATGGACGCCGTATCAAGTCTGCCAAAGAGGCCAGCAAAATGAGCCGCCTTTATACGGTGGAATCCAACCTTTCTCTTTCTGGAGCTAATGCGGATCACCGTCTTCGTGTAGAGTCTCTTAACATTCCTGCATTTACTGCATTGGTCGCCAGTCACATTGTTCCTTCTTTAAAAGGAAAGGTACCTTCCGGTTTCAGCCCTGAGCAGGAAAAGTGGGCCAAAGAATGTGCGGCAGACTTGCTTGCGAACAAAGGAAAGTCCATTGTTCTGGCTGGTTCTCACCTTTCTGTGGAAGTGCACAAATTGGTCGTGGCCATCAATGAAGCACTGAATGCAAGAGGCCGCACTCTCGATTACGTTTCCCTCCCTGAAAATACTGCCACTTCGATTCAAGATCTTGCCACTGCCCTCAATGCAAAGAAAGTAAAGACTCTCTTTGTTCTGGGAGGCAACCCCGCATATGATGCTCCAGCTGGCGTGGATTGGGCCGCAGCTCAAGCCAATGCAGAGAATGTTTATCGTCTCGGGTATTCCGAAGATGAAACTTCCAGTCCAGAAGGTGCTAAGCCTAATCTGATTCTCCAATCCCATTATTTGGAAAGCTGGGGAGATGGACGTGCATGGGATGGGACCTATGTTCCTGTACAGCCCATGCTGGAATCCCTTTTCGGCGGAATGACCGAAATTGAGTTGATTGCCAGAGTCTCCGGAGAGGAAACGACCAACCCGAATGATCTAGTCAAACAAACATTTGCTCAGGTCAGCGGAAAGTCAGGTATTCGTCATTTTAATAAGTGGCTTGCCGAAGGTATCCTGGCCAGCAGCCAATTCCGGGTCAATTCGCTGGATTTTGATGAAGCGAAGCTCAATTCCGTAGCCGCTAATTTCAAAGTACACTCTCTTTCCAGAGACCGTTTGGAAGCCCGCTTTGTTCCCAGTGCACACAACTGGGATGGACGTTATGCCAACAACGGTTGGGCTCAGGAGTGTCCACATCCAATCACCAAAATCACTTGGGATAATGCCATCCTGATCAGTGCCAAACTAGGTGCTGAGCTTGGTATCATTCCCGATCCCTGGAGCATGAGCGACAAAGTGCTGGGCCAGGAAGTGAACCAGCTTGTTCGCAAAACCAACGACTTTAACCGCGGTCGGGAAATGGCTCCCATTGCCAGAATTACGATTGACGGTGTCTCTGTTGAAGGACCTCTTCACGTACAACCCGGAATCGCTGACTACACACTTGTCCTACCTCTTGGCCACGGTCGTTCCAAAGTGGGGCGTATCGGAGAGGGAAGTGGATTCAATTTCTATCCAGCCAGGCAAACCGCTTCATCTGAATCCATTGGCAAGGTAGTCATTGAAGTAACAGACAAAAATTACAAACTCGCCAACACTCAGGAACACTGGTCTCAGGAAGGGCGTGCTATCGTTCGTGAAGGTACTGCTGAAGAATACAGCAAAGATCCTAACTTCACCAACAAGATAGGAATCGAGAGCCACTCTCCGAATCTTTATCCAAAGATCAAAGACACCGAGACAGGGAAATGGCGTGAAATGACCGAGCAAGAGAAAGCTCGTTACGTTCCCCGTGGTAACTCCGCCTACACTCCTCCTAATTTTACGGAAATCGAAAAGAAATCCGATCGCCTTAAACTTTTAGTCCCAGGTCGTTACTCACCAGATGGCCTTTTTGACGACGATAAAGAAAACAACGAAGAGTCTCAGACCTATGTCCAGCAATGGGGGATGGTCATAGATTTCAACACTTGTCTTGGCTGCAACTCCTGCGTTGTCGCCTGTCAGAGTGAAAACAATATTCCGATCGTTGGTAAGGACCAAGTGCTCCGGGGTCGCGAAATGCACTGGATACGGATTGATCGCTATTTCTCCAATGATGCCTACAAAGAAGGTGGTAAGCACGGTGTCAAACCTGATAAATTGGCAATTCCTGATGATGTACAAGTCTCTTTCCAAAGTGTAGCTTGTCAGCAGTGTGAATTGGCACCCTGTGAATCCGTTTGCCCGGTTAACGCTACCGTTCACGACGAGCAAGGCATCAACACCATGGCCTATAATCGTTGTATCGGTACTCGTTACTGCGCCAACAATTGCCCCTACAAAGTTCGCCGCTTCAATTTCCTCGATTGGAACAAACGTGAAATTGGACACTTCTACGAAGGTCCCCTTGGGCCTTCCGGTATGAACGAGTTGGAGCAGATGCAGAAAAATCCAGACGTATCGATCCGCATGCGGGGTGTTATGGAAAAATGCACTTACTGCGTTCAGCGTATTCAGGAAGCCAAGATTAATCACAAATCTAAAAATGCTGGAAGCGGTGAAGTCTATGTTCCCGACGGAACGATTAAGACCGCCTGTCAGCAAGTTTGCCCAACCGATGCCATTACCTTTGGCGACATACTGGATGAAGATTCTGAAGTCGCTAAACTCAAGGACAATGATCGCAACTACGCTGTCCTTGGCTATCTGAACATTCGCCCACGTACGACCTATCTTACCAAGGTCCGAAACCCCAATCCCAAAATGCCGAAAGCCTACTCCATGCCCTATGCACGAAAAGAGTATGAAACGCGTTATGGCCACGGTCTTCCTCACGATGATGTCCACACCGAAGTTGGTCATCACTAAGAACTTTCCTAACTAACCTGTAATTTTAAGATCTCACTCGTAATGTCCGCCACCACGTCAGAAGTCGACAAGCCAGATCCAGCGATCATGGCAAAGGTCCAGCCGGCACATCTGGAACCCCGTCCCCTCGTCGAAAACAATCGCGACTACGCATGGATTACCGACAAGATCTGCCGAATTGTTGAAGAGAAAACCCCCACATGGTGGTGGGCTTGCTTCGCAGTTGCCTGTATGACAGCTAGTTTCACCGTTATGGGGTTGATCTACCTTGTGGCTACGGGTGTAGGTGTTTGGGGACTGGCCAATCCAGTGAACTGGGGGTGGGCGATTGTAAACTTCGTTTTCTGGATCGGTATTGGTCACGCAGGAACACTGATCTCTGCAATTTTGTGTCTCCTAAAGCAGAAGTGGAGGACATCCATTAACAGAGCGGCAGAAGCTATGACGGTATTTGCCGTGGTGTGTGCTGCCATTTTTCCGGTATTCCATGTCGGTCGGATCTGGTTTGCTTGGTTCCTCTTTCCTTTACCGAATTCCAACTGGTTGTGGCCGCAATTTCGCAGTCCTCTGGAATGGGACGTTTTTGCGGTCTCCACTTACGGTACAGTTTCGGTTCTTTTCTGGTACATGGGAATGATCCCTGATCTCGCGACCATCCGCGACCGGGCTACCACAAAATTCCGTAAACTCTTTTATGGTCTATTCGCCATGGGATGGCGGAATGCCAATAACCACTGGCGTAATTTTGAAGGGGCCTACCTTCTTCTGGCTGGCCTTTCGACACCGCTCGTTCTTTCCGTTCACACGATCGTTTCGTTTGACTTCGCCGTTGCCCAGCTGCCCGGTTGGCACACCACGATTTTCCCGCCTTACTTCGTCGCAGGTGCGATTTTCTCTGGATTTGGAATGGTGCTTACCCTGATGCTTCCTTTGCGATCCATCTACCGTCTCCATGATCTGATCAATCAACAGCACATCGACAACATGTGTAAGATCACATTGGCGACTGGTACCATCGTTGGGTATGCTTATTCCATGGAGTTCTTTATCGCATGGTACGGCTCCAATCCCTACGAAGGTTTTGCCTTCATCAACCGTGCTTTCGGTCAATACTGGTGGGCATACCTGACCATGATCTCCTGCAATGTGATTTCACCGCAATTGTTCTGGTTCAAGGCGGTTCGCGAAAATCCAGCTGTGGTTTGGATTATCTCCATCTTCGTTAACGTAGGGATGTGGTTTGAGCGTTTTGTTATCGCCTGTACATCACTGGCCAATGATTTCATGCCTTCGAGCTGGGGATACTACTCACCTACGATCATCGATATTCTCACTTATTTCGGCACTTTCGGTGTCTTCTCCGTTCTTTTCCTTCTCTTCATTCGTTTCTTGCCAATCATGCCGATGGCCGAAATCAAAATGGTTCTCCCAGAATCAGACCCTCATCACGGAGACGAGCATCACTGATTGAATTTAACCTGATACGATAAACGTACAATGAACTTTAACGATTATGGCCTGATGGCTACCTTCAAAAGCGCAAAGGATTTAGTCCATGCTGCAGAGAAGATTCGGGATGCAGGTTTTAAAAACTGGGAATGCTACACTTCGTTTCCTGTTCACGGACTCGACAAAGCCATGGGGTACCCAAGGTCCATGGTTGGGGCATTTACTCTTACTGGCGGCCTAACTGGTTTTGTTGTCGGTACTCTAATGATTTGGTTCATGAATGCCTTTGATTATCCACTGAATGTCGGTGGTATGCCTTTCTTCAGCTTCATTTTCCCATTTCCGGTGATGTACGAGATGAACATTCTTTTTGCTGCATTTGGTACGCTTGGAGGCATGTTCATCCTTAATCGCCTCCCTCGCCATCACCACCCGCTTTTTGAAAACCAAAAATTTCTCAAGTGTTCAGATGACCGACTTGCGATTGTAATTGAGGTCATTGACCCCAAATACGACGAAATCGAAACCCAGAAATTTCTTAAAGATCTCGGTGCGACAGAAGTCGAAACCGTACAAGACGACAACTAGCCTAAATGCGCTACTTTCTCATCACAGTAACCGTATTATTCCTGTCCGTGATTGCCTTCATGGGCAAGAGATCTGATACATTTTCACGTCCTCCCTGGCAGGTTTTTCCTGACATGGATGATATGGAGAAATACTTACCTCAGCGTGAGAATGCCTACCATGAAGATGGGCGTTCTGACCGTCCAATACCGGTCAATACCGTTCACCGTGGTAATGAAATCCATGTACAGGAAACCTTTGCTGATGATTACAATGATGATCGTTTCAGTGATGATCCCCATACAATCGCTCTGACCCAGGGTTTAAGTGCTGATGGAAAACCCTACTCAGGCTTTCCAATCGAAGTCAATGAAGCCAATCTGGAGTTGGGAAGAGCCAAATACGATTTATATTGTGCGATCTGTCACGGTGTTGCTGGTGATGGCAATGGTCTGACAAAGGGATTTGGCTTACCCAATGCAGCTAATTTGCATAATCCCGCCCGTCA
>CAYSOI010000322.1:0-5398 GCA_964432425.1 uncultured Opitutales bacterium
GTGGCGTCGCGGAGTCCGTCGTTGTCGGAATCAGCGGTGGTGTCGGCGATGATGCCGGTAGGTGACTCGGCCTCCCCGTCAGTCTCGCCGTCAAATTCCAGTGGGTTTGTGTTGTTGGCGATTTCCTGCCCGTCGTTGATGCCGTCGGAGTCGGAGTCCGGATTGGTGGGGCTGGTGTTGTAGATGTGGGTTTCGGATGCATCGCGAAGCCCATCGTTGTCGGAGTCAGCAGTGGTGTCGGCGATGATGCCGGGGGCTGTTTCTGCTTCACCATTTGGAATTGAATTGGCAACAAGTGGGTCCAATGAGTTGGCAATTTCCGTACCATCGTTGATTCCATCCTGGTCGGTGTCGGGGTTTGCTGGATCGGTACTGTAGATGTTGGTTTCGGAGGCGTCAGTGAGGCCGTCCTGATCAGAGTCATTTGTAGTATCCAGCGTAAAGGTATTGGAGGTGCCTTCGCTTCTTGGGGAGGTGTTTGGATAGGGGAGTGTATTGAGGGTGAAGCTGTCGGAATCACCATAGCTTGATCGTGCTTCGGAGGACTCCGTGATCAGAGTGGGGCCTGTATTCAGAGTGAACGTGTTGGAGTCGCTATAACCCGAATCCGAGGAGGAGGAGATGTTCCGGGTGTTGAGGGTGAAGGTGTTGGAATCTCCAAAGTTGGTGGAGGAGATTTCGGAGGTGCCCAGTGAGCTGAGGGTATTGAGGGTAAAGTGTGGAGAGTCCGCAAATCCAGCTTGATCAATTTGTGTTCGAGCCGTGTCAACAGTAACGGTTGTTGTGGAAGAGGTGTAGGTTTGGGTATTGAGGGTGAAAGTATTGGAATCGGCAAATCCTGTGGTTTCGTCACCAGACTGATCGGGGGATAGGGTATCCAGTATAAAGGTGCCGGAATCGGCATAACCTGTGGTGGTGTTGGCGACTGGATCGGGTTCAGGGGCTCCTTGAAGTGTATCCAGTTCGAAGGTTGCAGAATCTCCAAATCCGGTAGTCCCGTCGTCGGTGACAGTTTCGGAAATGGGGTTGAAGGTATTTAAAACAAAAGTCCCCGAATCTCCGAACCCGGTAGTGGGTCCGGAGATTCCTGGGGACAGTGTGGAGTCCAGGGTATTGAGAACGAAGGTCGGCGAATCTCCATAACCAACAGTATCACGTACATTTTGACTGTCGGTTTGTGAAGGTAGTGTGTTGAGCACAAATGTCGCCGAGTCTCCATAACTGGTTACCCCGGTGGCTCCAGCTTGCACATTTTGGGTGTTGAGGACAAACGATGGGGAGTCTGCTGCACCTGTATTTTGAAGACGTAGTGGAGAGCTTGGGTTCTCCGTATTCAATGTGAAGGCTGCAGAATCTCCAAAACCCGTATTGTTGTAAACCTGAATGGCCCCTTCCGTATTCAGGACAAATGTCTCTGAATCGCCAACTCCCATATTTTGGGTGGTGGCCTGTACTCCAGTTGCCAAAGCAAGGCACACAACTGCAACCCATCGAAAGAGGACAGTTGGTATCGGAGTATCGGGCACTTTAGGTTTCCAGTGCATTCAGCAGCAGTTCAGATATACGGTTGAACAGCAGGCGAACCGTTTATTTATAGCGGACTGTGCGCAGGCCAATGGCATGTGTTCCGACATTGCCGTCTCCGTAGATCTTGAGATCGCTGAAGTCATCTATGGCGATAGAGGTGTTGCTGAATTCGCCTTCCACCGTAGAGGCTTGCTCATTCCAGGTGCCAGCTTTGTCCAAACCTTGCCAGGAACCGCCGTAAACAATGTTTTTCAATGTGCCAGGTAAATTTGGGTCATCCTCCATTTCTTCACTCCATTCGGCAACATTACCGATAATGTCTTTTTGGCCAAAGGATGAGGTTCCCCGGTCTGCTGCAGAGGCGGGTCCATCCCTTTCAGGTTGGGCTGACTGGGTGGAGATAATACCGGCAGCGGTGAGCACCTCTGTGGAGAAGATCGAGTCTCCCCATGGCCAGTTTTGTTCATGTTTGCCTTCCACGGCCATCATTTGTTGGACGCCGGTGAGAGGGAGACGGTATCCCTGGGCATCCCATTTGATAAAGCTGAATACGGGGTCCAAGCCTTGGGTCTGGATGGTCATGTTTCCGTAATCTGGAATCGATGCTCCTGTTCGGAAGGGCTGAGTCAGACCAGCGTCAACTTGTGAATTCGAATTCAGGTCAATATATTCAATGCCGTCGTACACCCCATTGGAATTTGAATCTCCAAAGGGCTCTCCGTCATCCCATTTCCCATTCATATTGAGGTCTTCTGCAGGATTTCCTGGGGTAAAGGTATCTTCGCCATTGGCGATGCTCCCGTCACCATTGAGGTCACCTATCACTTCGGAAATATCGACATAATAGGCTGGCTCCAGACCATCTTTTTCAGAGCGGGCATTACACCATTTGATGGCCTGAAAATAGTTGATTCCTGTAACGGGTAGGCTTCCGTTCTCTGTGTCAGGGATGATGGGAAGACCGTCGTACCCATTGGATAACGCCCATTGTGTGACTTCGTTCCATTGGTCATTGGTGATCTCGGCTGGATCGACTCGGAAAAGGTCCAACGTGGCACCGTAACTCTCAAAGAGGTCTTTCGGCCAATTTTGTTCTTCCCATTGACCTGGGCTGCTGGGCAGGTACAGGGTGGTCCATTCCAGGGCGATCATGCTGGAGTCGCCAAAGTTATGGCCGGCGCTCAGGCCACTTGGCTCGGAGCCATAGGTCGCAATGACGCGGATTTTTCCATTTTGGGTAAACTTTTGGTCCCAGTCCACTTCCGCATCCCAAACGACGGCTTTGCCCACACCCGTCGCTTGACCGGCCTGAGCATCTCCTGTGACCGCAGCGGCGGAAATGGGGAAAGTTCTGCCATTATCGTAACTGAACCAGAGCTCCACGTAGGCGGAGGGTTCAGTTGCGTCCAACGTGAGGTCGTAGGTAATGTCTACGAGTTTGGTTCCCGGCCTTTGAGCCGCGGTAACGTTCTCCACCTTCGGCGGAGTGACTGCTTCCATGGATGAACCAAGAAGCACTGAGGTTGCCAGTATGGCGATTGTACGTGATTTCATTGTAGTGTATTTCTTGATGGGTTGTTTGGTTTGAGGTAAATAGTGGTTTGGGCAGGGGACGTATGTAAAATGACATGTGAGTCTTCGCGGAGCAGTCGCTAGAGCGTCAAAGAGGTGAGGCACAAAGAGTCTTTCTTAGATGACACTCAGAGTTGGGCAGTCGAGAGGCGTTTGATTTCAGGAGGTTTGTGTTCCAGAGGTTAAAGCAAGGGAGCATGTTGCAACGTTAGTTGGGCATAAAAATACCAACCAGAATCCGAAAACACCTTAAATGCAATAAGCGTAAATTGCAAAACGACCGCTTAATTGAATTTCCCATTTAAAAAATGCCTAATGGGAGCGGAAAGTGGGATTTACATCAGGCCGGGGAAGTTCATACCCGCCTGAACGGACTCCATCGCTTCTTCACTGACTTCCTTGGCCTTTTGGGAGGCTTCTTTGACCGCCTCCAGCATGGTTTCTTCTACAAATTCTGCATCCTCTTTCAGAAACTCCGGGTCGATGGAAAGTGATAAAAATTCTCCCTGGCCACTAATTTTGATCTGCACCGCTCCGCCTCCGCAGGAGACTTCGATTTCCTGTTGGGCAAGTTTTTCCTGCACTTGCTCCATCTTGCGCTGCATTTTCTGGGCTTGTTTGAGAAGTTTTCCGACTCCGGCCATAATTTTTTCGTTTCTAAAAGGTTAAGAATTTAAAAGAAGCCGCTTCTTTACAATGCGGACGGATCACTGGCAAGGTTAGAGTCACGTCCTGGATCAGACGTAGCTTTGTTTGGTAGGCTTGATGACCATTTCCGGGATGTGAGCCCTGGGAGGCAACTTGGCCACCATCAACACGGCGTCGGCGATGTCCTCGGGTTGCAAAATGCTTTGGCGGTGTGATTCGGGCGGGGGAACGGGGCGGTTGTCAAGGATGGGGGTGTTGACTTCGCCTGGATAAATATTGGTCACCCGGATACCGAGATCCTTGACTTCTTCCGAGACGGTTGTGCCCAGAGCGGTCATGGCAAATTTGGAGGAGTTATAGGCCACGCCTCCCAGTAGTACGGCCCGTTTTCCGGCCACGGAGGAGATGTTGATAATAATGCCTTCTTTTCTGGGACGCATGCATTCCAGGGCACAACGCATGCAATCGTAGGCACCGGTGGCATTGATCCGGATCAGGTTATCCCAATCTTCCGGATCCAGAACTTCCATGGTTCGATTTGCAACATTGATGCCTGCACAATTGACCATAATGTCAAGCTTGCCGATTTCCTCTCGAAACCAGGCAAAGAGATTTTCCACCTGTGCACGATCTCCAACATCCACCGTGTGAAGCTGGACTGGATTCTGAGAAAACTCAGCGACTTTGTTGGCTACGATCTCCAGTTTTTCCCTGCGCCTTCCGGCAATGGCGATATTCCAACCTTCACGGGCAAAGGAAAGAGCGATGGCTTCGCCCATTCCGGTGCCACCTCCAATAATCAGTACATTTTGGGACATAGTGAACTACTTGTGTTGGGGGGGGCTCAGGCTTGTTTCTGGGCCTTTTTCTTCGGAGCTCTCGGTTTGTTTTCAAACTCGAAGGAGAGCTTGTGATTTTTGATGGCCAGACGGGCGGCAAAGTTTCTCCCTGTTTTTCTGGATTTGAAGCCTTCCATGAGGTCAGTTTTGGCACCGTGAAGAAGCTTCAGGTACTGATCTCTAGCGATTTCGTTGGTCAGGACTGTACGGCTAAAGCGTTTGAAGGGGTTGGTGCCCTTGCATTTGCAGTCGGGGCAAACCCAGGCCGTGGGAATTTCATAGATGGTTTGCTTACAATCCGGGCATTCGCCTACCGGCTCGCCAGTCCGGGGGTCCACCTCATCTTCGCCTTTTTCCTGATTGTTGTCGCTAAAGTCGAATTTGACTTTGAAATTACCCTCCTCCTCTTCGAGGCGGAGACTGGCAGAAAATGGTTTTCCAGCTTTGGAAGTAAACCCATCCAGAGGGCCGATGACTTTCTTTTCCATCAGCTCACGGATTTCGCTTTTCTCCAGTTTCCGTTTGCCCATGGTCTTGTTGATTTTGAGCAATTTATCGCTGGAGATATAGTGGGTGAGGGTTTCGAGGATGGGCTCTTGATTGGTGGGGGAGAGGATATCGATGGGCGTAGCATCCGCCGCCGGGTCATAGGCATTGACGGAATCCACAATGGTTTTGGTAAATCCTTTGATGCCCGCCATAAACTCCTTTCGGGAGAGTTCACCCCTTTCCATTTGCAGGAGTTTGTACTCCCATTCTCCGGTCATATCGGGGCTGGTCAGTCCCTCCACCTTGATGTTTTCAAGGAATCG
>CAYSOI010000323.1:0-5383 GCA_964432425.1 uncultured Opitutales bacterium
CATGTCAACACGGGCAATCGTTTTGGCGGAGATCCTGCCGTGGGAGCTTGGGTGACCTACGGGCTCGGAACTGAGAACGAGAACTTACCGGGCTTTGTCGTGTTGCCGCGAAACAGTTATCCACAAGGTGGAGCCGGGAACTGGTCCAATGGATTTCTGCCTGCGAAATTTCAAGGAACACCTTTGCGTCCAGAAGGGAGCCCGATTCTTGATTTGCATACTCCCGAAGGCATCTCTCGTGAACGTCTACGGAAGAACCTCGACCTACTGAAAAAACTCAACCAGCAGCACCTCGAAGAACGGGAAAATCGCAGTGAGTTGGATGCCCGGATGCAGTCTTATGAATTGGCGTATCGGATGCAGGGTGTGGTTCCTGAACTTCTCGATCTGAAGGGAGAAAAGGAGTCGACTTTAGAGTCTTATGGCATCGGCAATTCCAAGACCGATGCCTTTGGCCGGAAGTGCCTGATGGCCCGACGTTTGGTAGAGAAGGGAGTACGTTTTGTACAAGCATACGCCGGAAACTGGGACAGCCATGACTACATTGCCAAGGCCCATGGTTCGCTCATCCACTCAGTGGACCAACCCATTGCCGCACTGCTAAAAGATTTGAAAGACCGCGGCTTGCTCGAAGACACTCTGGTTATCTGGTGTGGGGAATTTGGCCGTACTCCAGACAACGGGATTCGTGGCGGAGGCCAAAGTTATGGTCGGGATCACAATGCCAAGGCCATGCCCATGTGGTTTGCCGGGGGCGGGACCAAAGGTGGTCACATGATTGGCGGCACTGACGAACTTGGTGCTCAGGCAGTCGAGGCCGTCCATCACATTCGCGATGTCCATGTGACCATTCTCCACCTCCTCGGCCTCAACGACAGCAAACTCACTTTCTACCACGCCGGTCGCCATAAGCAACTCAGCCAGTTCGGCGGCCAGGTGATCAAAGAGCTACTGGCCTGATGATTTCACTTTAGAACGTAAGCAACGATGCCAATCATTTTACCGCCGATCACTCGTCGTCAATTTATCAAGGGTTCTCTTGCTATTGGGGGCACTGCGATTCTGCCATCGAGTCCATTGGACGCTGCAGATCGTGAAGAGGTTGGGTTGGATCAAAACCTGGTAGCTTTGCTTGCCGATACACACATCAGTGCCGATCCAAATCGGGTATACCCTGGGACGAAGTGGCCAGGTTCACCTGTCAAGGAAGGAGAACATGAAAGCGTCCATATCGCCAAAAGCCTTGTCGAGGTGGCCAGGAGCGTAATCGCACTCAATCCTAGGCCCGCTCACTTGATCATCAATGGCGACTGTGCTTTGAGCAGAGGTAAAGAAGCCGAGTACCAAGAGCTTCTAAGGCTAGTTGAGCCAATTCGTGCCGCGGGTATCAATGTTCATGTGACGATTGGAAATCATGACAATCGTGAGAACTTGTGGAAATTGCTCCCTTTCCTAAAGAAAGAGCAAATGGGTGTTCAGGCGGGTGTGATTGAACTGCCGCACGCAAACCTCGTGCTTTTGGACTCAGGAAGAAAGGGTGACCTGGGAGAGGAGCAGTTGAACTGGCTCGCCAAAGAACTCGACAAACGAGCGGAGAAGCCTGCCCTTATCTTTGGGCACTACAACCCCTATCCAAATCGTGGCGTACGTCCGATCAAGGGTATGCGTGACGGAGCGTCTCTGTTGAATCTTCTTGCCGAACGAAAGCATGCTCGGGCCTATCTTTACGGCCACACGCATGAGTGGCAGTATGATCGACGGGCCCATCTTCATCTCATCAACCAACCGGCCGTCAGTTATTATTTCGGAAAAGGCCATGCACATGGCTGGGTCAGTATGAAGCTCACGGAAACATCAGCTGACCTGGAGTTGCACTGCATTAACCGCAAACATAAGCAGCACGGAGACCGGAGGCAGATCCGTTTGAAAGACTAGAAGGCATGAAATCTATGTCGTTTGTCCCTTGCATCAAACGGCTGATAAGAATGTCTACCCTCCCACGGACTCTCCGGCGGTCAAGTTTACCAAATTGCAATTCTCTCTTTCCAAAGGTTCAGATCCTCTGACTGAATCCTACTTTCATAGACCGCATGTAAAGCACGATTGTAGCGGAAGATGCAAAATCTTCCGATTCCCTCAGGGAATTGGACCGAAACCTCAGAACTTTTGGCAAGTTCTGCTACGTTTGAGCAAGTATTTCGTGGATACCTCCATCTTTATTCTCACAAACTTTATCGCGTTTTCCAAATAATTCTTTCAGGTCATTCGATTCTATAGCTGAATTCACTCCCAATAATTCCTGAATCTATGAAACCACTCCAAGCCGTCTCTCTTTGCCTTCTTTTGGCATTACCGAATTTGGTATTGGCTCAAAAGGCTGGTAAGCAAAATGACCCCTTTCAGCACCCGTTTGCCAATCCGGTGGATCAGCCAGACCTGCCTAGGGTCTTGATTGTTGGAGACTCGATCTCGATTGGATACACGCCGAGGGTTCGCAAACTTCTGGATGGAGTGGCCAATGTACATCGTCCAAAGACGAATTGCCGATGGTCCGCTTTTGGGGATGAACACATTGAAGAATGGGTAGGGGACGGCGATTGGGATGTCATCCATTTCAACTTCGGGCTCTGGGATTGGTATGGATGGAGGCAGGAGGTCAAAGCCACACCTGAGTCTTATGCGAAGAGTCTGGAAAGTATTGTTTTGAAGATGCGTAAGAAGACCGATGCGAAATTGATCTTCGCCATTACCACACCGCCCTGTATTGCTGCCGAAAGGAATGCCCACATCGTGGTGACGGAGCAACGGGCCAGGGAATTTAACAAAGCTGCCCTTGAAGTAATGGGCAGGCACAAGGTTGGCATCAACAACCTCTATGATGTGATTGGAAAGAAGCGGGCTCAACTTCAGAAGGGTGCAAATGATGTGCATTATACCGAGGAGGGCAGGGACCTTCTGGCCGGAGTTGTTGCCAAACGAATCCAGCAGGAAATTAGCGACTTATCCCGCTCATCACCATGTCGAGCCCCCAACATTATATTCCTCTTCGCGGATGACCAACGGGCGGATACCATCGGGGCTCATGGGAATGCTCATATTCATACGCCGAACTTGGACAAGTTGGCGGCCAATGGTTTCAGTTTTCGAAAGAATTATTGTGCAGGATCCTTCAGTGGGGCGGTTTGTGTGGCTAGCCGGGCTATGCTTATGACGGGACGGCATTGGATGAATTTACCTGCTCAAAGACCAAACACGAATTGGGGCGATTCCGTAACATTGCCATCCTTGCTTCTGGAGAAGGCGAATTATGAAACCTTTATTGTGGGCAAATGGCACAACGGGAAGGGGACGCTGGATAAGTCCTTTACCAATGGGCGGGCTGTCTACATGGGAGGGATGGCAAATCATGCAGACTTTCAGGTGCAGGATTTGGAGGGAGGACAGTTGACACCGAAACGGGATGCGGGAGGCTTCTCCAGTACAGTCTTCGCAGATGAAGCGGTGTCTTTCATTGAAGACGCCAAATCGGACAAACCCTTCTTTCTGTATGTTGCTTTCATGGCTCCCCATGATCCTCGGAATCCTCCAGAGAAATATCGCCAAAGGTATTACAAAAACCGGCCGCCCCTGCCTCCAAATTATCTTCCCACCCATCCTTTTCAAAATGCACCACAGGTGACAATGGGTCGTGACGAAAGCCTGGCTCCCTGGCCCAGGACGAAGGCAGTCATCAGCGACCAGCTTTGTGAATACTATGGATTGGTCACTCATTTGGACGAGCAAGTGGGACGCATTCTCTCCGCACTAAGGCAAAGCCCCCATGCCGACAACACTCTCGTGGTCTACACTGCAGACCATGGTTTGGCCATGGGCAGTCATGGTCTTCTTGGGAAGCAGAATGTGTACGAACAAAGCATGCAATGCCCATTGATCCTAAGTGGCCCCGGTGTGCCCAAAGGGAAGTCGAGCCATGCCTTTACTTACATTCACGATCTCTATTCGACTCTTTGCGAGACGGCCAAGGTCCAACTCCCTCCCAACGTGGACAGCAAGAGTCTGTTGCCCATCCTTCAGGGCAAGTCAGAGAAAGTACGGGATTCCCTATTTCTTCCCTTTCAGGATAACCAACGTTCGGTGTCCGATGGCAAGTGGAAGCTCCATGTCTATCCTCAGATCAATCATCGGTTGCTCTTCAATCTGTCCACGGATCCCCATGAGCTGCATAATCTGGCTGCAAATCCAGCACATCAGGACACGATGAAAGAGATGGAAACCCTGATGGGGAAATGGCGGACACGTTTGGGAGACCCTTATCCACTTTCCGTCAATAACCCCCTGGACAAGACTCCCAAATTCAACAACGAAACCCGAGTCCTGGATCGTTGGCAGCCCAAATGGATTCGCGATAAATACTTTAATGGTCGGGACAATCCCAATCACGGATTAAGAAAGAAACCCCAAAAGAAATGAACCCAATGAAAGTCTTTTCCATTTTCCTCATTCTGGCCAGCCTGGGCAGCTCCTTGTTGGCACAACCCAATCCACCGATTCCCAAGGCTGATGTGCTGAAGCTCACAGGAGAGTTCACTGGGGCCAAGCTTAGCCGGGATGTTCAGATCCTCTGGCTCACGGGGCCGGAAGACCACCGGGGAGGTGAACACGATTACATACGCATAAAGGAATTGTTTGTGCCCATGTTGAAGTCGATCCCAAGAGTCACGGTAGAGGAGGCATTTGGCTTCCCCACCAAAGCCCAATTCGACAAAGCCGACCTCCTCATTCAGTACCTGCATTTGCCACAACTTACCGACCAGCAATACAAGCATTATCAAAGCTTCGTCGATCAGGGAGGCAGTGTCGTTTCCATCCACGAATCCTGCATCATGCGACCTGTGGAAGATGCAGAAAAGTTGGCAGGTTGTATCGGTTGTTCCTGGAAGGGTAATCGCACCTCCAAGTGGAGCAAGTTCGGACACTCCCATCCACTCTTTCTAAAGACAAAGCATCCCGCATTCGCAGGATTGCCCAAGTCCGTGAAGCTCAACGACGAATCCTATTGGAACCTCCTTGCCCGAGACAATGTCGAGGTCATTGGAGCCGTGGCTCCTGAAGCCGGAAACCAGAACAAATCATTTGACCAAATTCTCCAAACCCCAGACGTACGGACCCAAGCCTTCTGGACCTATACCTCCGGCAAAGGCCGCGTCTTCGGAACCACCACAGGCCATTACACCTATACCTACTACGATCCACTTTATCGCCTCCTTCTCCTCCGCGGCATCGCCTGGGCCATTGACGAAGACCCCGCACCTTTCATGCCCCTGGTCACCCAAGGTATCACCAATGAGGAGGGGATGGTCGGCACGACCGACAACATGATGAA
>CAYSOI010000324.1:0-5383 GCA_964432425.1 uncultured Opitutales bacterium
AAGTCGATCCTCAACCCCGGGGCCAACCCGTCCGCCCTGCCTTACCACCCCTTCGCGGAGCCAAGATCACCGGTTTCACCTAAACTACTCCAGGAAGCTACAGTTTGGAATATAAGCTGAACGGATCTGTCCACATCCTTCAATACCAGATCAACCCCGACAAAACGGTCACCTTCCTTTACCCAAGCTCCTCCGGAACCAAATCAGAAACCTTCACACCCCGACAAAGGAAACCTGACCGGAAAGGCCCCAAACCTCCACGCCCTGTAGGAAGGCAGCCAAAACGAAAGCCATAGACAGACTGTCGATGGCTTTCATGATTTCTGGGAACGCTGAGCCCCAGCTCGGCCAATAATCGTCATACTCGCCAAGCTGGGGCTTGGCGTTCCCAGGTTTTTACTCACAACTCATGAATCGAACTGTGCAGTACACGTTCCTCGCCGTTGCTGAATTTGCAGCGGACTTCGAGGCCCCAGGTGGGTTGTAACTCGGGGATGTCGAGAGTGAGTGTGTTGCCGTTGACTTGGGCTTTGGCGACTTTGAGTTCCCGTTCGTTGTAGTGTTTGGAGCCGTAGCTTTTGGTTCGTTTGAGGTCCCAGGCTTTGACCCGGTATTCTCCGTCTTTGGGGAGGTTGTCGGAGAAGGTGAGGGTGTATTTGCCTTTGGTGGCTTGGACGTTGATGGGAAGGTAGGCGGGTTTGCCGGTGTGGCGAATGCGGAAGAAGCCGCCATCGCCGCGTTGTGAACCTGCCCAGGCAAACATGCCGACGGCATAGAGTTGGCCATTGTCAGGGTGAAACCTTCCGCGGTGAACTCCGGTGGGGAGTTTGTCAATGGGGAGGGAACACATGCCGCCTTGAGCTTGACCGTTTTTCAGAATTTCGTGGGGGACAGTGTAGATCCTTCCGTATCCGTAACTGAGATTGAGGAGGACGCCGTTGAGCTTGCCCCATTTGGCATTATTGGGAACCCAAATGAGTTCCGCCGGTGAGCGGTCGAAGGCATTGGTGATCCAGCAAAGCGGTTGCTCCATGGCACTGTCGGAATCATCTTTCACGTCATGGTAGCCGTACATGTTACCGTAAAAACCACCTTCGCGGACGTAGTTGATGCGGTTCTTGGGGTTCCAGTGACCTTCCTGGTCGGTCACAATCCAGGTGCCGTCCGGGTTGAGACAAACGCCATTGGCGGCACGGAATCCTGTCGCGACGATGTCGGTTTTGGTGCCATCGGGGCTGACTCGCAGGAGGGTGCCATGATGGGGGACTACGGCAACTTTCGCATGTCGTGCAGACTTTGCGTAGTAGAAGTTGCCCTTGTCATCAGTTTGCAAGCCCATGGCGAATTCATGGAAATGTTCAGTGACCTGGGCGTGGTTGTTGAAGCATTCCACGTAGTCGATTTCTTCGTCACCGTTGAAGTCGTGGAGTTTGGCGATTTGGTCGCGGCAGGTGACATAGATCGTTCCGTCCACAATCTTGAGTCCCAGGGGTTGGAACAATCCGGAACAAATGCGACGCCATTGGACTTTCTTCAAGTCTCCTGAGATGCCATCGACCAGCCAGACGTCACCATTCCAGGTGCAGACTGCCGCCCGGTCCGGATTGTCCGGGTAGAAGTCAAAGCCACCAAGTCGCATCCAGGCATTCCATGGATTGTCGCCTTTGTGCGGAACAGGAATCGAATCCACCGCAAACGGGCTGTCTGGATCACCCAGTTGACCTTCTACTTCGATGACTTGTTTGCCAAATCGAGCGGGGCCACCTTTGGTGAATTGGGAAAGATCCGCCGGATCGAGTAGCAATCCTTTCACGGTTGCTTCGTCAGAATTGGAGAAAGCGACCAGGATCTTGGCCGGAGTGGCACTGGCAGGAATCTTGAGCTGAATGTGTTTGTCGGTCTTGACCAACTCAGCACCGCAATTGGCATTGATCAGGGCCGTCAGACCTTCGGTATTGGGGGCCAGGTTGCTAACCAGATCGTGCGGAGACTTTCCAACATTGAAGGTCCGGGTGAAGACTTTGGCGGCTCCGTAATTGATAAATCCTGGCCGCTCCAGAATGTCAGCCTGACCGATCCGATAATGCAAAACCGGAATGCCATCTCCATGATAATACATTCCCAGAAAACGCATCCAGTCCGCAGGCAGGGGGCCAAATTTCCGCTCATCTCTTCCGACGACCCGAACATCTTCCCAGCCTCCCGTGATTGGGTTTTCCCATGCCGGTGCATCTTCGGTAATGAAGAGTCGTTCGCCTGCGATGCTGGTATGGGTGCCGTGAGATCCATCAAAGGCAATCCCACGCCAATCGACAAATTTGCCAGAGTACGCAGCAGCCACCCGCATGGTGTCATGCTCATAAACCATCCAGGCGTTCCCTTTGGAAACTCCACCTTGGCCAGGATCGAGCCGCACACTGATTCCTTTTTGTGCAATGTTCCAAGGGCTACCCTGGTTGACTTGATAGGTCCACATCAAGGCTGGGCCGAAATCCATGAGTTCATAGGGTTTCCCGGATTGTTTTTGCGGTTTTACCTTTTCGACGGTTTCCAAACCAACTGGAAGTCCAGCCAGGTAGTTGGAAGAGACTTTAAAATACTGGGACGGATTATGGGCTTTCACCAAGGCTTCCCGAATGTAATGAATGACGGCATATTTCTGCTCCTCGGTGTATTGAGGTTGCGGC
Source organism: uncultured Opitutales bacterium (assembly GCA_964432425.1). Lineage (GTDB taxonomy): Bacteria > Verrucomicrobiota > Verrucomicrobiia > Opitutales > JABJCN01 > JAYPDO01. The sequence goes on from CAYSOI010000324.1 coordinate 2,688, forward strand.
ACCATGATTCCGTAGCCTTTGGTCAGAGTCTGGTACATGCGATAAGGATCTGCCCCATTCTTGAACTGTCCTTCGTGAAACTTAAGCGCCGTGGGCAAACTGCCTTCCTTTTGTGGTGTTCCATGGCAAGTGATGCAAAGTGTGTTGTAGATTTGTTTCCCTTTTTCAAATGCTGCGTCGTCCCAAGCCACAACCTGGTCTGCGTGGGCAGCCATTTCCAGAGGTTGCACCCATGCGTCCCGAATTTGGAAACCATCGTCCGCCTTTAAATTCAGTTTGGTAGGAATGCCGACGACACCTAATCCGCCAAAGGTTTCTGCGGGCTTGGCTGGGGCAGGCTTGTCCTTGTTGGCTTTTGTTGAAACGGGCCAGCTGAAGGTCGAAGAGGTCTGGAGTAGTTGGTCAGGCTTGATCGACTTTGGCCAGTACTCAACTTTCTCAATTTGGCAGTTTTTCAAATCCTTGCCGAAATCCGGAGCGGCGGCCCCCACTTTGAAGACAAATTTGTTGTTATCAGGAGCGGCGAACTTTCCCTTGGTGACAACTTCCTCTCCATCTACGTACAAACTCGCCTTGCCTCCCTTCACTGAAAGCATGGCGGTGTGTGGCTTCCCATCATCGACTCGTGGACCTCCCATCATGGCACCGAGCCAACCAATGTCATAAACCAGTCGCCCATTCCTGAAGAAGAGAGCCTTGGCGTCACGACTCCATTTGGCATTTCCGGGCAAACATTTGGAGAAGAGTGTGCCGGAAGCATTTTTCTTGGCCTTAAAGCTGACCAACACGGTGAAGTCGCCTCCCAGGTTTAGTTTCTTATCAGCTGTATGGAATTGCCCTGAAGTGGCCCCCAAAAAGGCCGCAGTCGCGAGGTTTGTATCCAGTGTCTTGGTCCCATCCAACAGAGCCCTGATTTTACCACCTTTTTGAGGAAGCTGCTCGTAGGTAAGTTGCAAGTGGTGGCGGCCGGAAGGTAGTTGAATTTTATGCTCTGACCCAACTTCCAGAACGGCATCCTTCTCACTTCCGTATTCGAGATTCAGGCGGAAGTTCGCCAAGTCCTTGGTGGTCTTGGCACCATTTTCAAAGATTGGAAACTGGGTTTCTTCGACCTTTTTGGCCGGAATGTATTGAACTTGGGCCAGTAGCATCGCGGGGACCATGGCCATGAGAGAGAGTACAATGTTTCGTTTATTCATGTGTAAAGGGATCAAGGTAAGACGGAGCCGCGTCAGGCATTTACTAAGTAATTCCATCCTTGCGTAAAAGTTGGAAGGAAATCACTGTGCGATTATGAAGTTCATTGTACACACGATTTTCTTTTCATTGGGATTGGGGATGTACGGAATGGTTGCGAATGCAGGAATTCCGGAAGAAAGAAACGCCCATTTCCTGACCATTGGAGGTGGATACTCCGCATCAGGAAACCAAGTTTCCCTGGAGAAAAATATTCAATATCTTCAACGGGTACTCGATGGGCTTGGCCGCAAAGAGGATCCCCATACCATTTATTTTGCAGACGGATCTCACCAGGGACGAGACCTGCAATTCTATGACAAGGATTTCGATATCCCCAAGATCAACCTCTACCTCGCCGAATTTGTGGGCTCCACACGTGGTCTTTGGAATCAATACCGCAATCATGACATCAAAGTAAACGGCCCCTCCAAATCCGCTGAAATTCGCAAATGGTTTGATGCCAAAGGAAAGAAACTCTCCGGCAAAAACGACCGCCTCTTGATTTACTTTACCGGACACGGGGGCCGCGGTGAAAAGAAGACCCCACACAACACGATCATGTACCTCTGGCAGGACACGAACCTCCGGGTAAACCAATTTGTCACAGAGTTGGATAAATTGCCCAAAGAGCTGCCAGTCACCATGGTCATGGTGCAATGCTACAGTGGTGGTTTCAGCAATATTATCTTTAAAGAAGGCGACCCCAAGAAAGGACTCTCCGACCACACACGGGCGGGTTTCTATGCCACCGTCCAGACACGGGTCGCTGCCGGATGCACTCCCGACATCAATGAAGCCAACTACCGGGAGTACAGCACTTACTTCTGGGAGGCTCTGTATGGCGAAACCCGAATGGGCAAGAAAGTGGAGAAACCTGACTACAATGAAGATGGAGTCACATCTTACTCCGAAGCCCATGCGTACACCATCCTGAACTCTCGGACCATCGACATTCCCGTCAAGACCTCGGATGCCTTCCTGCGTCATTTTTCCAAGACCAAGAATGACAAAAAAGACAAGAAGCAGGTAGAGGGCTTGCTGACCGCGGACAGCCACTACCAGGAACTTCTTGAATTGGCTGGCCCCAACGAAAAAGCCGTTCTGGAAGGATTGAGTCAGCAATTGAAACTCAAGTGCGACAACCGTGGCAAAGCGACCAGAGACCTCGCCAAAAAGCTCGATGACTCCAAGAAGAACATCAAAAAGGAAGAAGATAAGCTCAAAGGTGAACAGAGGAAACTAAAGACCAACCTCGCCAAGTTGATCAAAGCCGACTTCCCCGAAACGACCAATGCCTTTCACCCAACCACTCAAAACGTACTCAATTGTAAACCTGGAGAGGATTTGGTTTCCAAAATCGAGAAACACAAAGATTTCAAACGCTACGAAGAATTGGATGCAAAGATCGACGCATTGTCCCAAAAGCGAAACAACGAAGATCGCCGCTGGGTCAAGAC
>CAYSOI010000325.1:0-4160 GCA_964432425.1 uncultured Opitutales bacterium
TAACGACCCGAGCTCCATAGGTAACGCGATCAAAAAAGACTTGTTGGAAATCGCGAAACCAGTCCGTTCCAAGAAAAGAGTACGCAAAGAGGTTATCCAGCAAACGATTCAGGAACTTTGCCAGGGTCGCTTTCTAACCATCCAGCAGTTAGGTTCTTATTTGGATAGAGTTCCTGAAGATCTAAGGAACAGGTTCATCAAGCCAATGGTGGAAAGTGGAAAATTATTCCGACGTTTTCCAGATCGTCCCAATCATGAGCAACAAGCTTACCAAACCAGACAGGGCGATGAGTAACTTTAGCTTTGTGCCGCAGGAGTTTGGGCAACTGGGGTTGTCGGCGAGGATGGCGGAGAAGTATGTGCGGGGATTAGAGATGCTGCATGATACGGGGTTGGGAGCGATGTTGCATGCTCCGGGATTGCAGAAGGTGGGGCCAGAGGAAGACGCCTTATAATCAACTTCAGAAAATCCCTCTGGACTTCGGGGGCGGGAGATTGCATGAAAGTGGGTCATGGGAGATACGATCACCATCATTGGACCAGGTTTATTGGGGGCTTCATTGGCCAAGGCTGTGAAGCAGAAGGGGTTGTTTGGTCGGGTCAAAACCTGGTCTCGCAGAAAGGAGACCCGGGAAAAATGTGTGGGTCAGGATTGGTGTGATGAGGTTTTGGAAACGCCAGAGGAAGCGGTGGCAGGGGCGGAGTTTGTGGTGTTGTGTCCACCGGTTCAGGTGATTCCGGCATTGTTGGAGCAATTGGCGGAACATTTTGAAACAGGGGCTGTGGTGACGGATGTGGGGAGTACGAAAGCCAGTATTTGTGAGGCGGCACAAAAGGTACTGCCCGAAGGGGTCGAATTTCTGGGATCACACCCGATGGCAGGATCTGAGAAAACAGGGCTGAAACATGCCCGGGCTGATCTTTTTGAAGCAATGGCGTGTATTTTGACGCCGACCGCAAGCAATTCGGCGGAGGTGACCGCTAAGGTGGAAGATTTCTGGCAGGACATCGGCATGCGAACAGGGCAGACGTCGCCGGAAGAGCATGACCGGATCGTCGCTGCGGTCAGCCATTTGCCGCATGTGCTGGCCTCCGTGCTCAGTGAGAATTTGCTCCATCAACCTGCGGACTGGAAAAACTACGCCGGCAAGGGCCTCCGGGATACCACACGCATTGCAGCCGGAGATCCCATTTTGTGGCGACAAATCATTGCCGACAATCTTGGCCCGATTGAGGAAATGCTGAATGGGTTTCAGGAATCCCTCCATGTCTTCCAGGAAGCTCTCAAACAACGGGATTTTGATAAGATTGAGCAAATTCTGGCGGATGGCAAAGTACACCGGGATTCCTTACCCTGACCAGCTGACGACCTGAAAGACAGTCCTACTTTGTTGTCATTTTGTTCTGACCAAGGATCTTTACTGCCGATCCGTTGATTTCAGTATCGACTACTTTGCGTCCCTCCCCACATTCCCTTAGCCGATATGGATCAACTGGCCATCCAACCTTTTACCAAACCTGTCCACGGGACTCTGCAGATTCCGGGCTCCAAGAGCATCACCAATCGTGCCCTGATCCTGGCGGCCTTGAGTGATACCCAAACCACTCTCAAGGGGTGCCTCTTGAGTGAGGACACCCGGATCATGTGCAAAGCATTGCAGACTCTGGGAATCCAACTGCAAGTGGATGAGGCCTCCAATACGATCCAGATCACGGGCTGTGGAACCAATTGGCCGGCAAATGAAGCAGACATTCATGTGGGAAATGCCGGAACTGCAGCTCGTTTTCTCACTGCCATGCTCTGCCTGAAGTCCGGCGGAACCTATCATCTCGACGGCACTCTGGCGATGCGGAAGCGGCCTATGGGCGGAGTTCTTCAAACCTTACGAAAGCTGGGCACGGAAATCGAGTGCCATGAGACGCAGGATCACTTTCCATTCACTTTAAAAACCAACGGGCTGCCCGGCGGAACCTGGCAAACCGACGCCAGCCAAAGCAGCCAGATCCTCTCCGCACTACTGATGGCGGCTCCCCATGCGAAAGCCGATGTGACCGTCGAACTCCTGGGTCAGACGGTTTCCAAACCCTTTGTCGCCATGACCCTGGAAATGATGCGGCAAGCCGGAGCCCAAATCAAAGGTGACGGCCTCAGCTCCACCACCCTTCCACATTCCGGCCCCACCACACCTCCCAATCCCTGGCAAATCGAACCCGATGCCACCGCCGCCAGCTATTTTCTAACCTTGCCTGCTCTCACCGGAGGCACACTCACGTTGCCCAATCTTGAGCCCAAGATGCTTCAGGGGGACATCGGGTATGTACAGGTTCTGCAGGAAATCGGCCTGGATGTACAATTCACAGAGGACGGAGTCGTGACCAACCATGCTGACCCCTATGTTCCGCTTTCCGGAGGTAACTTCGATTTCAACCCCATCTCCGACACATTTCTGACCCTCGCCGCTCTCTCTCCCCTCCTCTCCACACCCACCACCATCACTGGCATTGCCCACACCCGAAAACAGGAAACCGACCGGGTTCATGCCATGGCCACTGAACTACGCAAACTCGGCCAGCAAGTCCAGGAAACGGAGGATTCCCTTCACATCACTCCAGATAAAATTGCCCTCCTCAAAGCGGCGGAAAACCAACCCTCTGTGCACACCTACGAAGATCACCGGGTCGCCATGAGTTTCGGAATTCTGGGTAGCTTTGATCTGCTGGAAAACGGAAGACCCTGGCTCACCATTGAAGACCCCAATTGCTGCGCCAAAACTTACCCGCATTTCTTCCAGGATTTGCAAAATCTGCACGACCAAGCCCACAAAGCATGAGCCAACCCTTTCCTATCGTTGCCATTGACGGAGGTGCCGCCTCTGGCAAGTCCTCCACCTCCAAGGCCATTGCCAAAAAGCTGAACTTCCTGCACGTCGATACAGGAGCCCACTACCGCACCCTTACCCATGCCCTCCTTCAGCAAGGTGCTTCGATTGAAGATCCCGAATCCATTCTCTCCAAATTGGATGATCTGCAACTTTCCACCCTCGTCGAAGGCCAGCAGGCACGTCTGGCCATCAATGGAACAGCTCCCGAAGATGCTGACATTCGAACTCCTCAAGTGAACGAAGTGGTGGCCAAATTCGCCGCCATCCCGGAAATCCGCAAAGCCCTCTTCGATTACCAAAGGAGTCAGGCTCAGATCGCCGAAGACAAAGGCTTCGCTGGCCTCGTCATGGAAGGTCGCGACATCGGCTCCATCATCTTCCCCGATGCCCCATTTCGCTTCTTCTTCCACGCCGATCCGGAAACCCGAGCCCTAAGACGCCGGAAACAAGGACAGGAAGATCAGATTGAAAAACGCGATGCCATGGATTCCAAACGGAAAGAAGCTCCCCTCACCTGCCCGGAAGGAGCCATCGCCATCGACACCGCACCTCACACTCTCGAAGAGGTCATCCAAATCGTTCTTGATATCGTCTCGTAAACCCTGGACTTACTTGCTACTTAGCGGCTCCGCCTGATGAATTACGTCTACAAAACCTGCTCCCTGGCTTTGCGAAATCTTTGGGGACTGCTGTATCGTACGGAATGGCACGGACTGCAGTATGTTCCGAAGGAAGGTCCGGTCCTGGTGGTTTGTAATCATACCAGTTTCCTGGATCCGCCACTTCTGGGTGCCATCAAGGAGAGAGAATTCCACTTTCTGGCACGGGAAACTCTGTTGAGCAATGCAGTCGCCCGTTGGCTTCTTCCCCGGCTCAACACCATTCCCGTAGATCGGGATGGTGGCAAAGATGCCAAGGCGGTCAGCAAAGTCCTGAAAGTTCTGGCCAAAGGAGAAGCCGTGGTCGTTTACCCGGAAGGCACCCGCAGCCATGATGGCAAGATCCAACCCGCCAAAGCCGGCATCGGATTACTGGCCTGCCGCTCCAAAGCCACCATCCTCCCCATGCGGATCTTTGGAGCCTACGATATTTTCAGCCGCCACCACAAAGTCCCCAAAATCCGAGGCAAGCTGGATGTCGTCTTCGGACCACCTCTCACTCCCGCTCAGTTCGACCCCGGACGAAAGTCCAAAAACCGCTTCCAGGAAGCCATTGACCGGGCTATGCAGGCGGTCGAGGATCTGGAGGTTCCTTTGTGAGAAAAGAGGGATGGGGGGA
>CAYSOI010000325.1:4260-5375 GCA_964432425.1 uncultured Opitutales bacterium
GGGGAAGATTGGAAAAGGAGAAAAGGGGATGGGGGGACAATCAGACTATGGAAGGGGACGGCCTGAAGACCGTCCTACTATGATTTGCTCCAAGTCTTCGCTGGAGCTCAGCTTGACCTTTCCTTAAGGATTGGGAGCACCTTGGGAGCGTGGACATTCCTGTCCGCGGTGTGTAGGTAAGGCTTTGAGACATGGCGGGTAAGAAAACCCGCCCTCCGTTAGAATCTGTAACCAGCACCAAATTGGAGGAGGTAGCCGTTGGAGAGATCGAGGTGGGCTTCGCGGTCGGCGGTTCCGACGGTGAGGTCTTCCATGGTGTGGTAGCGGTAGCTGGCGAAGAGGGAGAGTTCGTCGGAGATTTGGTAGCCGAGGGAGGCTCCGATGAAGGCTCCCCAGAGGAAGTTCTGGTCGTCGGCATTGCCAGTGTAGTTGGTGCCGTCGATGGTTTCGTCATAGCTGAATTCGACATCACTGATCGCGGTCGATAAACCACCATGGAGGGAACCATGGAGCTTTTGGGTAAACTCCTGTTCGATGAAGGCACTGATGCGGAGAGTCCAGAGGGTGGCGTCAAATTCACGGGAACCTGTGCCGGAAAGTACGGTGGTGGAACGGGAAGGAATGTCGCTGATGAGGCTGGTAAAGTCGTCAAATCCGCCGCGGTATCCGGGAGCTGGCAAGACGGGGAGGCTGGCGTCGTAGGTGTCCTCTATCGCATTGAGATCAAAGCCGTCGGTTTGGGATTGGTTTTTGGAGAGAAAGCCGACCCCAAAGTCGAGGCCCAGGCTGCGGTTCTCTTCTTCACGAAAGATGTGGCGGAATTCCAGCTCCAGGCCGGGAATGTCATCAATCTCCCGTTCGCCGGTAAAACCTTCTGTGGGTTGCAGACTGTGGAAGAGCAGATCCGTTCCGGAGACTTGGGAGGCATCATCGTAGCCCCAGTAGGCCGTCAGGTTTCCAAAGTTGCCGGTGGAGTCCACTCTTACATAGCCGTCGTCATATTCATGGTCGATACCCGCTATCGCATCTCCCGGATCGGAGGAAGCTGATTGGGCAATGCCAAAGCTCAACTCGGCTCGATACAAGGTCTGCTGACTGATGCGGAGGCTGTCAAA
>CAYSOI010000326.1:0-5356 GCA_964432425.1 uncultured Opitutales bacterium
CTTACTTTTGGATTTTCTTTCTAAGAGAACTCAGCCTATCCGTAAACTCAACTTCTGACAGAGGTTTCACTCTTTTCGATTGCATTTCATATGCTCTACGGAGGGATTCTGCAATTTGAACACTCTTCTCCGGGAGGCTGGATGCTCATTGCACCCAGATCTCAAGACTTTCCCTATCAGGTAGGGACATGGCTTCTTTGGTCAGTCTTTGTGCGGTTGCATTTACTGTGTTCTTATCATGTACAATTGCCTTCTCAAGTAACCCCTGCATTCCCACTGGCTCAGGTTGTGTCTTTGTGTTCTGTAAGGTCAGATGTGTGGGTTACATGTCCGAGGTAAACGGAGATGCGGGTAATCTTGCACTATTGAAGAGTCTGGCTTTGGCGAGTTGATTCCAGGCGAATCGTGCCAGTTTGGGGGAGGGGATTGCCGTAGAGTTCAACACAATCGTATCGTTCTCAACTCTTGCGGTAGCTTCGGTCCATTGTCCGTCTCCAGAAGATATTTCAAATTTACTGGAAGGGTCACATTCTTTTGTCAGATGGAGGCCGTCAGCTGTCCCTGGTTGAAAATGGACCACCAGCTCATTGCCTCTTTGCTCGATGTAATCCAACAATGGACCAGAGGTTGGGCCCACCGACTGTTCGTAAGTGTTGGTAAGAGCCCAGAGGGCAAGCCTGTGTCCCACATCCTGTTTATTGGTGGGGTGGAGATCAAGGGTTGGGTTGAGATCCGTTGTGACGACCATTCCGGTCTCCTTTAGACGGAGTAGGGTAGCCAGCTGTGCATTCCATGCTTTCGGAAGTGCTACCGGGTCTCGATACCGGCAGGGGGCCAATTGAACAAAATAGAAGGGCATATCCTTCCTGTTCCAGACATTTCTCCACCCCTGAATGAGGGCTTCCATCTTGTAATGATAGATAAATCCATCTCCAACATTGGATTCCCCCTGATACCAGAGTATGCCTTGGACTTTCAACGGAGTAAGAGGCGCAATCATTGCATTGTAAATGGCTAGCGGGCTATTTACATCCACTTTGGTGCCTTTAAGCACTACAGGGAATTGGTCCAACTTGTCCGCAAAATCAACCTTCAACTCAGGAACTGCCTGATACCCTTCAGGAGAGATCCATGGCTCAATCCGTGTATTTGAATAACTCGCGGTAATGATGCCTATCGGTATCGTCAATTGGTCCTGAAGCCTTCTGGCAAAGAAGTAACTGACGGCCGAAAAACCTTCCACAGTATTCGGGCTACATACTGTCCACCCTTTGGTATTTACGTCCTGCAAGGGTTTCAGGGCGGAATTGGGAGACACATTCAGATTCCGAATTAAGGGATAGTTGGCCTTCCTTGTTTCATGTTTTGCATCCATGCAATGAGACACACTCATTGCCATATTGGATTGCCCTGAGCACAACCACACTTCTCCAATCAGAACATCTTTGAGAATAATCTGATTGTTTCCTTCAACAATGAGGTCCTGGCCGGTGACGTTGGCAGGCTGGGCTGGAATGGCAACACTCCACTGCCCATTGGTATCTGCGATTGTGGCATGAGTGCCTCCAGCAAACCGCACCGTGACGTGTTCATCGGGCGTCGCAGAACCCCGGATTGAGATCGGTTGGCCTTGTTGCAAAACCATATGATCTCCAAAGCAGGAGGGCAAGGATACATCCCCGGAGAGAAGTGGTTTCAAGCACAGGAGGAGGGATAATTGAAGCCAATGATTTTGCACGAGGAGGAATCTTCGATGAATTGTGTTATTGGGCAATCTCAAAAACGAAAGTTTGCAAGTCGCTTAAAAACAGTTCCAATGCCTCAACATGAGCTCCTTCAGATTCTGCACCTGGCCCACCCATATGAATTTAAATACACCTCTCCTCATTTTTGCATATTTAGTAGCGTCCCTCTCTCTACTTGCCGCAGACTATCGGCCTGGCAAGGAAGCCCAAAGGCAGGAGGGTGTGTCGCAAGGAAAAGTGCATCAACATACATGGGAGGAATGCAAAGCGTATCCTGGCACAACCCGGAGTTTCTGGGTCTACGTTCCTCATGGTCATGATCGCAAGACCCCGGCCAACTTAATTTGTTTTCAGGACGGCGGAGGCTTTGTGCGGGAGAATGGGCATACCCGTGTCCCCATTGTTCTGGATAACCTGATTGCCAAAGGGGAGATCCCTCCAACCGTGGCTATTTTTGTAAATCCTGGTGCGGTTCCAGGTTCTGAACCTCCTTACCAGCCTCGTCGTAATCGTGCTTACGAATACGACACGGTCAGCGCCGACTATGCTAATTTCCTGATCGACGAGATCATTCCTTTCGCGATCCGGGAGCACAAGTTGCACATCAAGCCTGAGCCTCAGTATCGTGCCATTTGCGGTAACAGTTCCGGTGGCATTGCGGCGTTTAACGCAGGATGGTTTCGTTCCGATTACTTCGGGAATGTGATCAGTCACATAGGCAGCTTTACCAACATTCGGGGTGGTTATGTTTACCCGGCATTGATCCGGAAGTCTGAGAAAAAGGACCTTCGTGTACTGCTTCAGGAAGGTCGCCGGGATCTGGATAATCTTCACGGACACTGGCCACTCTCCAACGCAGAAGTGCAGAAGGCGTTGGCTTTCAAAGGTTACGACCACAAAATCATTTGGGGAGACGATGGGCACAGTGGCCGACATGGTGGCTCCATCTTTCCAGACTCCATTCGCTGGGCTTTTGGCAATTCCAAAGATACTTCCGGGACATCCGAGACTCCACTTGTTCCTAAGGTCACCCTTTCCAAGGATTCCATCCCGAACCCCAAAGTGCCCAAAGGCAAAGTGACCAAACACATTCATGAGAGCAAAATCTTTGCAGGAACCAAACGGGAATACTGGCTTTATGTGCCGGATCAATATTGCGCTGCTATTCCCAACAACGTGATCATCTTCCAGGATGGACATGCCATGGTCAAAGAAGACGGCGCAGTTCGGGTTCCCGTAGTGCTGGATAACCTGATTGCCAGCGGGGACCTCCAGCCAACCATCGCCATCATGATCAACCCAGGTCATCGGGGAGACCAGTTTCCCGAAAGCCGCTGGAAAGCCAACAACCGCAGCTACGAATACGATTCCCTCGGGGATAAATACGCTCGTTTCCTACTCGAAGAAATCCTTCCCGCCGTAGCCAATGATTACAATATATCGGAGCGTCCGGAAGACCGGGCCATCATCGGAGCCAGCTCTGGCGGAATCTGTGCATTTACTGTGGCCTGGGAACGCCCGGATGCTTTTGGGAAAGTGTACAGCATGATCGGCAGCTTCACCAACATTCGGGGCGGCCATGTGTACCCAAGCTGGATTCGTAAAACTGCCCCCAAACCCGTCAAAGTCTTTCTCCAGGCAGGTCGCAATGATCTCGACAATCTCCACGGACATTGGCCTTTGGCCAACGAACAAATGGCCGCTGCCCTGAATTTCATGGGCTGGGACCACAAATTCGTCTACGGTGACGGAAAGCACAACATCAAGGACGGCGGAGCCCTCTTGCCGGAAGCCCTACGTTGGCTGTGGTCTGAATAATCCGCCTGTCCACCTATTCCCTTTCAATCCAATACTAATATGCAAGTACTTCTGATCGCACTCCTCGCCGGCGTTGGCTACCTCATTGCTTACCATACCTACGGTAAATGGCTCGGCCATAAGATCTTCAGCCTTTCGGCCAAACGGGTTTGCCCGTCCACAAAGTTGGAAGATGGGCTGGACTATGTTCCTACCGACAAGAATGTGGTTTTCGGACACCACTTTACTTCCATAGCCGGAACTGGCCCCATCGTAGGGCCCGCCATCGCCATCATGTGGGGGTGGTTGCCCGCACTCCTTTGGGTTTTGTTTGGCTCCATCCTCATCGGAGCTGTGCATGACTTTGGGTCACTGGTGGTGAGTCTTCGCAACAATGGGCAGACGGTCGGCGACATTGCCGGTCGAGTTTTGAACAAACGGGTTCGCCTGCTCTTTCTGTTGATCCTCGTCATGGCCTTGACCATTGTCCTGGCCATCTTCGGCTTGGTCATCGCTGCGGTCTTCAGGCAATACCCTGCGGCCATCTTTCCCTGCCTGATTCAGATCCCCATTGCCTTGGCCATTGGTGTCTATCTGCACAGAAAAGGAGCACACCTGCTGATCCCTTCCCTGATTGCTCTTGGGGTGATGTACCTGACTGTGATTTACGGCAATACCGGGTTTTTAGCAGAATGGAACGCCACCTTGGCAAGTCTGAGCAATATTCAGTGGGTCATTATCCTACTACTTTACTCTTATGTTGCCTCTGTACTTCCGGTCTGGAGCCTGTTGCAACCCCGTGACTACATAAATTCCCTACAACTGATTTCTGCGTTGGCTTTAATCGTATTCGGATTGGTCGTTGCGGCATTGGTGGGTGGAGCACCGGTGGATGGGCAAACCGAACGTCAGGCACTGGAGATGGTAGCACCCAAGTTCAATAACAACCCGGAAGGTGCACCGCTGATTTTCCCCTTTCTCTTCATTACCATCGCTTGTGGAGCCATCAGTGGGTTCCATTGTCTTGTGAGCAGTGGTACCAGCAGTAAACAGCTCAAAAATGAACCCGATGCCCGCTTTGTCGGATATGGCGGAATGTTGTTGGAGGGTTTCCTTGCGACCTTGGTCATTCTTGCCTGTGCCGCAGGAATTGGTCTGGGGATACAGGGGGCGGATGGAACCATGCTCACCGGTGAGGAGGCATGGAATACGAGGTATGCCAGTTGGAACTCAGCGAATGGATTAGGAGCGAAAGTGGGAGCATTTGTCGATGGTTCTGCTAATTTTCTGATGGCACTTGGGCTTCCAAATGGTGTGTCCATTGCTCTAATGGGAGTACTGGTTGCCTCCTTTGCCGGTACCACTCTGGATACTGCCTGTCGATTGCAACGCTATGTTGTTCAGGAGCTTGCAGGAACCCTTCGCCCTCAAAATGGAGGGAAAAACCCCTTGGCAATTCTTGAAAATCGTCATGGTGCCACAATTCTGGCAATTGGTATTGCGGGCCTGATGGCTTCCTTGCCCAAATCCGGAAACATCGCAGATTGGTCATGGGATAATGCTGGAGCTGGTGGAATGATCCTCTGGCCTTTATTTGGGGCGACGAATCAACTCCTTGCCGGGCTGGCGTTCCTGGTGGTTACCTTTTATTTATGGAGACGCCAGGTTCCCGTATGGTTCATGGTGATTCCGATGATCTTTATGTTGGCCATGCCATTGTGGGCCATGTCCTACAAGATTTTCATCGGGGATACGTCCTGGTTAATGGGAGCCCAACCCAATTATTTGCTCGGCACGATCGGACTGGCCACCAT
>CAYSOI010000327.1:0-5353 GCA_964432425.1 uncultured Opitutales bacterium
AGATCAATTCTCCAAAGTCATCCGCAGACAGCGGGAAGGTGAATAAGACAGAAAGTGAGAGAAATGTGATGAATTTCATAGAATTACATATGGCTGCATAACAAGAAGGGTTAGTCTGTAAAAAACTTTCTGGTGTTGCACGTATCAACACAATCTCGTAGCTTTGTTGCATGAATACTTTGGCAGATGCAAATATACACTTGCGAACCAGTGCAGATGTAAAGTCCGTGATTGCTCAGGCTGCGGAGGCCACAGGCTCAACAATTACACAGTTTGTTTTGGACCGTGTTCTACCGGATGCACAAAGCATTGTCGCCGAACATGAAAAGATCAAATTATCTGATCAAGATTGGGAGAAAATCAAACATCGGATGGATGAACCGCCTCGCAATTTGCCTGAGCTAAAAAAGTTCCTCAACGAGAAGCCAAAGTTCTGGTGAGTTGAACAATGGCATCTTTCTCCTTTCGCAGACCAGAGCCTTTGCAGGCCAACCACTCTATTGAGGGATTTGATTGTGGCGTACCTGAATTGAACAACTATCTGCGGAAGCATGCTCTGGTATCTCAGAATAGTCGAGCCTCCCGAACCTATGTTTGTTGTCGTGAAGATGGTGAGCTGGTCGGATATTACAGTTTAGCGTTTCAATCAATCCCCAGTCTGGAAGCTCCCGGCCGAATGAAGAAGGGGATGCCTCGAAACGATATTCCTGCAATCCTTTTGGCAAGATTAGCAGTGGATACAACCGTGCAGGGAATAGGACTTGGGAGGGAACTCATTCGAGATGCTTTTGTCCGAGCAATCAGTGCCGCAGAAATCGCAGGTTGCCGGGCATTGATTGTGGATGCGAAGGATGAGGAAGTTGCCGCTTATTACCAATTCCTCGGTTTTGAAACGTTTCCTTCCAACCCATTGCGTCTTTTTCTGTTGATGAAAGACATTGAAAAGTCACTCCAAGCTTAGAACAAGAAAAGTAATCGGCATGGCACTTTCCTAGGCTAACTACAGAACCTTCCCCTATTCTGACACAAACCCAACCACTTTACACGACATGAACCTTTCCATCCCAACACGTCGCCAATTTCTTAAAGCAACTGGAGTTTCCATTGCTCTGCCTGCTCTGGAAACCTTCGCCGCTTCCGCTCCAGCTTCGACAGCCAAGGCCAAGAGCATCGTCTGTATTGGGACTTACCTTGGTTTTTATCAGAACGCCTTTTTTCCAGAACAAGCAGGGAAGGACTACGAAGCCCCAACTTTGCTGAAACCCATTCAAGAACATCGCGAAGACTTCACTGTCTTCTCAGGATTGGATCACCGGGCTCCCAATGGTCACGGTGCTTGGAACAACTTCCTCTGCGGAAAGAGTCCCGGCAAGTATTCTCTCGACCAACAGATCGCCGACAAAATAGGTCAGGAGTCTCGTTTCCCTTCCATCGAACTCAGTGCAGGAAAGGCCAGTCGTACCATGAGTCACACTCGCCAAGGTGTCGCCTTGCCAATGATTCAACGCCCGTCCGTGCTCTACAAAAAGCTCTTTGCCTCACCGGAAGATCGTGAGCGTAATGAATACTTGTTGCGTTCGGGGCACAGTGCACTGGACGTGGTCCTCGAAGACGCCAAGCGTCTCCAGAACAAAGTTTCTTCTGCTGACAAAGCCAAGTTGGGGGAGTATTTTGAATCCCTTCGCACCGTTGAAAAACGCATGACCCGTCAGATCAAGGGCATCAATGATCCTGTTCCCGGCACAGACTATAAACTCCCCAACTACGATCCTGTCGCCCCCACTCTACAACTCGAAGCTGAGAACCTGATGTACGACTTGATGGCTCTCGCCATCCAAACCGAATCCTCCAAGGTGTTGAGCCTCTTTATCGGCGGATTGGGCCAAGTCTTTACCATCAATGGCGAAACCTTGAAAGCTGGCTACCACGCCCTTTCTCACCACGGCAATGACCCCGACGCCATCGCGGATCTCATCAAAGTCGAAACCGAGCACATGCGTTGCTTCAATGGTTTCCTCAAACACTTGAAAACCAAGACCGATGCCGAAGGCAACCCCCTCCTCGATAGCACCATTGTCCTCCTTGGCTCAGGAATGGGCGACGCCAGTCGACACGCCAACAGCAACCTCCCGACCCTTGTCGCCGGCGGCGGCTTCCAACATGGCCAACACCTCGCCATCGACAAAAAAGCCAAAGACGCCCCACTCCTGGGAGACCTCTACATCACTCTCATGCAACAACTCGGACTGGAGACCAACAACTTCTCCAACGCCAGCCGAAACCTCAATCATCTCTTTAGTTGAGATTTGGCAAAGGAATGGAAGGCAAAGGAATAAGGGGCTTGATTGTAGAATAATCAAATGCCGATTACATGCCCTGTGGAGATTAAGCCTACGTCAAAGGCTCAATTTGTTGAGGTGGATGCAATTGTGATGCAATGTGCCTTTGCTTCTCACAATCACTTTGGAAAGCTGTGTGAAGAGAAGGTTTATGAAAATGATGTGGCAGATGGCTTGAGAGCACAGGGAATCGAAGAAGTGGAAACACAAGTTCCTGTAGTGGTTAGTTATCAGACCTTCGCCCAGAGTTATTATCTAGATCTGGTTGTTCAGGGGATTGTCTATGAATTAAAGGCGGAAAACGTACTTTCTTCCGCTCACTCTGCTCAAGCCATCCATTACGCAGCTTTGCTTGGAGTCAATCGGATCAAACTCCTGAACTTTGGAGCAGAAAAAGTTGAAGGTAAGTTGCTCGGTACTCCCTTTGCAGAGTTGGATCGATATGCCATCACAATTGACCAGAAACGGTTTTGCCAGCTATCTCCTGAATGCTCCGAACTCAGCCTGAATTCAGAAACGATGTTCAAGGAATTAGGTGGTTTTCTTTCCTCCGCATTATACAACAAAGCCTTGGTCGAGCACTTAGGTGGTGAATCCAAATGCCTTAGTCGAATTCCCGTATATCGCAATCGCAAGCAGGTCGGGACTCAACCAACCCTACTTCACTCGGATCGTTGCGGCTTTGTTGTGACCACTGTTGTTCCCAAGGCTATGAATTCTTACGAAAAGCATCTTCATTCCTTACGTAAATCACTCAATCTTATTGGTCTTCAATGGATTAACCTTCATCAATCAAATGTTTCTTTTATCACCATTTCTTAGCAAGGGGCATCTCCGTAGATTCATCTCTCTATTCCTTTGCCTTCCATTCCTTTGCCTTCAAGCAACTGAGCCCATTCCGGAGAACATCCAGGATCTCCTTGGCAATTACTGCCTGGATTGCCATGACGGGGATACCCAGAAAGGCGAAATTCTTCTCGAATATGATGCGATCGATTGGAAATCCAAAGACAACCTCTTCCTCTGGGAACGTGTCCTCAACGCAGTAAGTTCCGGTGAAATGCCTCCCAAGAAGAAACCCCAGCCTTCTGCCAAAGAGAGGAAAGCTCTCATTGCCTGGATCGACAAGGAGCTGAAGGAAAACACAACCATTGGAGGCACCTTGGCCAGACGTCTCAATCAGGCCGAGTACAAAGCCACCATTGAAAGCCTTTTCGGGCTCAAGAATTTCAAATTGCCGCAGGGTTTTCCTGTGGACCGTGAGCACCATGGGTTTGATAATCTAGGCGAAGGTCTGGTGCTTTCTCCACCTCTGATGGAAGCCTATTCAGAAACCGCCAAACTGGTGGCCGACGAAATCTTTGCCCCCAAACGCAAAGCTCCCAAACCCTCCAAAAGCATGGCCGGTCCCAAGGATCTGGTCATCAGCTACTCTTCCTCCAAGATTATCGATGGAGCCATGAGGCTGGGCATGAATTGCAAACCCATCATGCGGAGCTGTACCTGGCCGAGTCGAATTGAGATCCACACCTCCGGCAATTACACAATAACAGTTCAACTCTCCTCCTTCCAGCCAAAGGAAGGAGCTCCTCCGATGATCGCAAAAATCCTGGCCCGTGATGTCGCCAGTTCGGACGGGGTGTCTCATGGATCTCTCCGTGTCCTGAAGGAGTTGGAAGTGACCAGTGAGTCTCCAGAAACTTTTGAGTTCGAAGCAAAACTCTATGAAGGGCAAACTGTTGTCTTTCATTGGGCCAATGCAACTCTCAGTAGTGATCGTGACAAGAAGGACGAACTCAATGCCTTCTTTGTCAAAAAGAACCAGCAGAATCCAAAGTACCTCGCTGCCTGGGAGGCCATGACCAGCAAGGCAAAAGGGCAGGGCTTTCGGGGAGGAGTCGGTTGGGAACGTGTCAAAGCCGAGATGGCTCGAGAGGATTTGCCCGAACTGAATGCCAAACAAGAGGAGGCCATTCTCAAAAAGCTTACCAGCAACACCGTGCTCTATGCCGAGACCGTCGTCTTTGATGTCTTTGAAAACGGGCCTGCATTGGAAATTCACGGACTGGAAATCGAAGGGCCCCATTCCGTGATTGAAGGCCCTCGGGAAAAGGAACTGGAAAAACGCCAGAAAGCCTTCCTCGGAGCAGACCCAACACCAGAAAAAGTCATTCGCCGACTGACCACCCAGGCCTTTCGCCGTCCAGTCGATGATGCCACTGTCCAGGCTTATCTCGGCCTCCATGATCGCCACCTGAAGGAAGGGTATTCTCCGCAGGAAGCAATGCATCTGGTCATTCGCAATGTTCTGATTTCCCCCCGTTTTCTTTATCGGTCGTTGAGTGATGGTCCTTTGGATGGTTACGATCTCGCCTCCAGATTGGCCTACTTTTTGACGGGAAGACCGCCGGACTCCAAGCTTCTGGCCAAAGCTGCCACCGGACAATTGAGTGACCCTGAAAACCTGAGGAAAGAAGCCCAGCGGTTACTTCCCAGAAAAGCATCCGACTCCATGGTGGTGAACTTCACCGGCCAATGGCTCGATACCCGGCTGTTGAAAGACATCATGCCCGACCCCAAGTTCAAGTTTCAGCCCAATGACGAGAAGCACGCCAAGCTGGAAATGGAGTACTTTTTCTTTGAAATACTGAAAGAGAACCGCCCAATGACCGACTTCATTGACCCGGACTTCACCTGGACTTCCGGCAGCATCGCCAAGAAGATTTATGGACTCACCACAGGTTTTGACAAAAAGAAGAACGAGAGCCTCCATCGTGTTAAATTAAACCGAGGCGGCCGCTATGGTGGAGTACTTGGAAATGCCGCCGTCATGATGGCCACCGCCAACGGAGTCGATACGCAGCCGGTAGTTCGCGGTGTCTGGGTGCTCGAAAACATTCTTGGCACACCTCCACCGCCTCCACCCAAGTCAGTCCCCGCATTGACTCCCGACACCCAGGGTGCCACGACACCAAGAGACCTGCTCTCCGCCCACACCTCCGAAGCCTCCTGTG
>CAYSOI010000328.1:0-5336 GCA_964432425.1 uncultured Opitutales bacterium
CCTTTGAAGCCGCCTTCGGTCAAGGACATCCCATTGGAGGCACCTACATTGGCAAGTTTGACAATGGTGGCGAAGCTTTGGCACTAACCCGTGCGGATGGAACCCAAGTGCAAGCTTTCACCTACAACGACAAGAACCCTTGGCCCACTGCTGCCGATGGTGATGGTTTCTCTCTCGTTCTACTCGACCCTTTCTCAGCACCAGATCACGCACTTCCCATCAACTGGCGGGCCAGTGTCAATGCAGGCGGTTCTCCAGGCACTACTGATGTACAAGATTTCCCAACCTGGAAATCCGGTCACGGAAACCCTGCCGATGATGCCGATCCTGATAAAGATGGTTGGGCCATTCTTGAGGAATACTATCTCGGCGGCAGTCCGACTACTTCCGACCAACTCGAACCCACTTATCATTTCGATTTCCAAAACAATCTGATCTTTGCCACCGTCCAACGCCGAGCCTCCGCCGACGCCGTAAAAGTCACCCTGCAATCCTCCACCGACCTGACTTCCTGGACACCCGCAGAAGGTGCCGAACTCTTTTCCAACGAGCGGCTCTCGGATTTCTCTCCAGCAGTTGACAAACTCACCTTCATCGCCCCTTTGTCCGGACCTCAATTCTTCCGCTTTGTCCTGAGCCGGTGAGCGGATAGATTTATAGAAATGTAGCAGGATTTGCCAAAAATTCTGACATCCAGATCAGAAGATTTCGCATCTTCTGCTACAATCTTCAGAGTCTGTGGGCGGCTTGATTTTAACCACACCCAAGTTTACCAAGTTTTCGTATTTTAGTTGATTTGTCAGTTGGATGAATCAGGAATCCCCGTTCTCAAACTTTTCCAACCCTCAACAATCCACTAATTTATGAAAAACCTCCAACTTGCCCTCCTTACACTCATTTCCTTCACGACTGCTGCTCTTGCCGACGACCACAAGAGTGAATTCGCGAAACCAACCATTGATCTCGGGACCGTCGTTAGCGATATCGATGCTTCTGTAAAGTTTTACACGGAGGCGATCGGCTTCAAAGTCGCCGGAGGTTTTGAGGTCAATGCGGACTTTGCCAAGGACGCCGGACTTACCGACAGCAAGGCTCTGGACATCAAAGTCCTGACCCTTGGTGAAGGCGAAGGTGCGACCAAGCTCAAGCTGATGCAAGTCGGTTGCAAATCCGGTGCCAAAGCCAAGAATGACTACATCGACACGACCCTAGGCTTCAGCTACATTACGATCTTTATCAATAGCACAGACGATGCTATGGCCCGCCTCAAGAAGGCCGGTGTCAAACCCATCGCCAAAGGTCCCGCCACCTTACCAGAGAATCTCGATCCCGAGATAGCACTTACGATTGTCCGCGACCCAGACGGGAATTTTGTCGAACTCGTTGGCCCGAAGCCGACGAAGTAAATCTTCTTTTAATGGCACCGGTTTGAGTTTGAAACCCTGGTATTGCCTAATCGATGATCCCAAGGATCCAAAATAATTTCAGGGCTACATTCCTGCAGTTCCTTTTTATTGGCTTTCTTCCTTTTGTTGGGGTTGGTCAATTGCCTGACTTTGCCAGCAAAGTGCAGTTGCACAATGCTGGTGGTCCCGAGGTGAAAGAAGATGGACAGGCGTCCACCTCTATCGCGTCCCGGCAGAAGTGCGGGAACAACTCAGCGAGCCTAATAAATACAGCAGCAAGACCTCTGGCGATTTGATGAAATCTGCCGCCCAGTGACCACGGTATGATTGAAATTGCGGAAAAGCTAAGCCAGCGGATCAATCGCATCGGTGGCAAGGCGGAATAACCTGCACCAAGGAGAGCAATTTGTCGCTCTATATCCTGTGATCCAATAATGAGATTTGACCAATGTTAAGATATCCAATCCCTTTCCTCTTTGTTGTATCCCTATGCATGGCTGCTGACGCCCCGAAGGATGATTTTTGGCGTCATGGCTTCAAGCAGGAGTCTCTCCGTGGGCCGATGTCGTTGTTGCCCCATTTCCAGACTTCCTTGGGGAGGGAGGGACACCGCTTCGCCAGACACAGAAACAATAAATATCGTCTCTACGATTTTTACAAGCGACAGGCGGAGTACCATCTGGAGTTGGAAAAGGAAGCTCCGCTCCTGCCATATCCCGGAATTGAAGGTGGGAGGCTCGGGCATTGGGGGACGACGAATAACCGCGACTCCGTTGCCTATCCCCGAGAGAAGGAGCCAGAGTTGCCCAGCTTGGTCATGCGTGGTAGCAATGGTCAACTCGGGAGCCACTTCCTTCGGCTTGGGGAGGGGATTTTCTTGGAGTTTGATAGTAACCAGGCTTGTATGGCTGCCCTGGATGTGGATGCCAAGCTAACACCTTTTCTCTCCAACTTCGCTGGAAAAGTTGACCGTTGGGGAATGGGAATCCAGCTCTATGGTGAGACGGTAATGCGGTGTCTGGAAAAGCCTGAGGGCCGCTTCTATCTTGGACACCATCTCTGCGGAGACCAGGTCGTCTACGAAATCCAGTCCGGCAACAAGGGGCGTAGTTTGCTTACCTTCTCAGCCATGCAACTTCCTCAAGCAACGATACTCGTTCGGACCAGCCAGGCATTGGATGGCACACTGCCTGAAGCTGAAAAGTTGGTTTCCCGTATTTCAGGTAAGGAACTCCACCATCGCAAACGAACTATCGGTAGTTGCATAAGCATCGACTATTTCTGGATCGGGAAAGCCTCAAAAGCTGTTGATGCTGCCATCCAGGCGGACAAGCCGATCGCACCTTCAGAGTTGCTTCAACAAAAGCGGAATGTCTATCCAGATGCTTTTTCGGCAGGTATCCAACAAAATGCTGATCCAGCTGCCTCTTGTACCGCCTACGAGATCGACGATCTGGATGTTCCTGTTGGTAATCACTATGGCCTCCCGATGACGGTTTGCTCCATTGCCTTTGACCGAGATGGGACGGCTTATGTCAGTACCCTAGTCGGCGATGTTTGGCGGGTGAAGGGTTTGGCCGGAAACAAAGGGACTTCCTGGACTCGTTTTGCCAATGGTTTGGCCATGCCCATTGGCATCGAGGTGGTGGATGGGCTCCCCGTGGTCATTACCCAGACGAACCTCTTCCGGCTCCATGATTTGAACCAGGACGGAGAGGCCGACTTTTACGAACGGGTCGAAAAGGTGCAGCTCAACCAGGGGTATGGTCAAAAAGCCAATAAAGGGCTGCGTCGGGACGCCAAAGGGAATTTCTACTATGTGAACAACGAGGGTCTCTACCGGATCGCTCCGGATGGATCTACTGTAGAACGCATTGGCGACGCTTCCCGGCAACCCCTGGGCATCGGTGTCCGGGCGGATGGATTGGTCATTTCGGACTCCTCCGAAGGCAACCTGCAGAATGGTACTTCCACCCTCTGGGAGGCCCATCATGGCTCCAATGAAGGAAGTGCCGCCAAGCGAAAGCGGATCCTCTACCTCCCACGGGGCATCGACAACTCGGCCGCCTCCAAAATCTTCCTTGATGAGCCCAGGTTCGGATTGTTGGGGCAGGGGAGCCTTGTTGGACTGAGTTATGGCACGGGTACTTGGTACCAGATTTTGCGGGATGAAAATGAGGGTACTCCGCAAGCTGCCCTCGTGAAGCTTCCCGGCGATTTTGCCGCCGGAGCCCGGGATTTGGCTATAAATCCTGTCGATGGACAACTCTACGTTGTTGGATTCGATGGTTGGGGGGATTTTTCCGTGAAGGAAGGTGTCATCCACCGCATCCGGAGTACTGGCAAGGCGAGCCTCCGACCGATGTCCTGGAGTGCGGAGGCAGATGGTATCCGGGTCACTTTCAACATGCCTGTGGACCCTGCCTCGCTCAATGCGAAGAGAACATTCGCCCAACAATGGAATTACCGGGATTCGGACAACACTTACGGTTCGGGGGAGTACTCCGTGCGACACCCGGAACAACTGGGTCATGACCGGCTCAAAGTCATCGGCATTTCACTGGAGGATTCGGGGAAAACGGTATTCTTCAAAATCACAGATTTGCTCCCGGCTGCCTGTACCCAAATTTATACCCAACTCCGCTCCACGAATGGCACTCCTCTGACACTCGACCTTTATGCGACCATTAACCGGTTGGCAGGGAAAGCTTTTGAAGCTCCCACCTTCCCCTACAACGGGAATACTTCCCAACTGCTCCTCAACCACTTCAATAAACTCCGGGGTTTGGGCGAGGTGAAACGGGCTGTCGCACCTGAAGTTGAATGGAATCAAGATCAGCTCGACTTTGCCTGGGTCAGCAAAAACGTTATCCAGAAACAATGTATGCCCTGCCATGCCCCGGCGACACCCCACGACTACAGCACTCACGAGGGATTCCTCAAAACCATCCGACTCGACAAACCTGTATACAGCCCTGTGCTGGGCATGTTGAAGACAGATAGCATGCCGCCTTTCCCTCTGCCCAAGGTCTCCGAATCCGCTAAACAGGCATTGGAGACCTGGATCAAAATCGGTGCACCCAAATCACGACTGCCTTCCACCACTACCTTCTTCAACGGCAAGAACTTACAGGGCTGGTCCGCCGGGGATATCACCTATTGGGGTGTCGAACAAGGTGCCATCGTAGGAAAGAGTCTCGCCTTTGCCCCCATTCATAAAAACCAGTTCATTTGGAGCGATACCCCCGTCAGGGATTTTCATCTGGTGATGGACGTCAAACATCAAGCCCAACGCAATGCGGGCATTCAGTTCCGCTCCCGGCGTGAAGGTGAGATTGCCATCGGATACCAAGCCGACATTGGAACCAACGTTTGGGGGCGTCTCTATCATGAACACGACCGCAAAATGCTGGATTGGCGGAGCCGTGGCGAAAAAGCAGTGAAGCCCAAAGATTGGAACCGGTATGAAATTTTAGCTGTCGGTGACCGCATCTGGACTGCCATCAATGGCCAACTTGCCACAGCCATCAAAGACCCGCAAGGGGAACGCGAGGGTCTCATTGCACTCCAGATCCACAGCGGGCCAAGCCAGACTGTCCAATATCGCCCCGTCTCCCTTGTCCACAACCCACCCATCGCCCTGGCCGGGTTGAAGGAAGCCGAACTGAATGCCGCCGCAGTTGACCTCACTAAGCACAAGGCTCCCATTACAGACCAATCGCACCCGTCCATAACGGAGTAAGATACACACACCATCATTTATACCATATATTGGACGGCCTAAATGACCGTCCTTCGATGAATCTAAATGCAGCAGTTGAATCATTCACAAATCAATGGGATGTGTTTGGAGTGCTGGAATGAAGGAGAGTTGGAGTACAGAATCATGTTCACCCAAAGGGTGAGTCCATTCCATCATTCCATTACTCC
>CAYSOI010000329.1:0-5301 GCA_964432425.1 uncultured Opitutales bacterium
TGACAAACTCATTGCTGGGAAAAAGATCATCAAGCTGGGGCATGTCTCCACACCCCAAGCCCATGTGTACTTACCGGATTCGGACAAAGCCAATGGGGCAGCTGTCGTCATTTGTCCTGGCGGGGGATTCAGCATTCTGGCCTGGGATCTCGAAGGCACGGAAGTCGCGGAGTGGCTGAATGGTTTGGGAGTTGCTGCCGTTGTCCTGAAATACCGTGTCCCAACCCGACAGCATGGCAACGATGTCGTGGCTTCTCCGGGCAATGCTCAAGTCGAGCTTCCCAAGAAAGCTTTGGGGCCTGTCATGGATGCTCAGCGGGCGTTGTCATTGGTTCGAGCTAATAACAAGAAGTGGAACATTGATTCGTCCAGAGTTGGCATCCTTGGGTTTTCTGCTGGAGGGGAAACCGCAGCTTTGACAGCCACTGCATTGGGCAAACGAACTTATTCCAAACTCGATGCTGTGGATGAGAAGGAATGTTCTGCCAACTTCAGTTTGCTCATCTACCCTGGTGGCTTGGCAGACCGGGAAACGGGTGAGCTAAAACCTTACATTCCTGTCAGCCAAGACACCCCTCCCACCTTCTTCGCCCATGCTGCCGATGATCGTGTGACCCCTCTCGCCAGCACTGCCCTTTTCGAACAACTGGAACTTGCTGGAGTCGATGCCGAACTCCACATCTTCAGCAAAGGTGGCCATGGTTACGGTCTTCGCCCAACCCACCTTCCCATTACCCGATGGCCTCGATTTGCAGAGGATTGGATGAGTTGGATGAACCTCCTCGATCAGACGCCTCTGACCGACTATGCCCGCTACCTCCTTTCTCTCAAGTTGGCTGGAAAACCTCTGCCTCTCTTCCATGCCGCTTATCCGAAAACAGGTTTAGAGCATGCCTATTCAGTCCAACGGGATTATGTGGCCGGACTTGCCAACACCGATACCATCGCTGGCTTCAAAGGAGCCGTGGTCGGAGAAGCTGGGCAAAAGAAGTTGGGTATCGAGGGGCCTCTGAGCGGTGTACTTTTCCAAAGCGGCTGGCACCATGCTAAAGATCAACCAGTGATTCCCATCCAGGAAGGAACCAACCCTGGCATCGAAACCGAACTTGGCATTCTCCTCAAAGAGCCCATCACCAAACCAATTTCCTGCGTCGACGACCTGAAAACCAAAGTCCGCTCCATCGTCCCCGTTATCGAACTCCCAGCCGGAAAGCACGATTGGCCACTTCCCCCTCGTGCCACTGATCTCGTTGTGGTCAACGTGGACTCGGACAACTACATCGTCGGCAAGGAGCACACCGACCTTTCCCTCGATCTCGATACCCTACCTATTCAACTCCATCTCAACGGCCAACTCCTCAACGAAACCACCGGAGGCCATGCCCGAAATGGTCAATGGGCCAACTTCCTTCACCAAGTCAACTGGGCCCTGGAACAAGGCTACACTCTGAAGCCCGGTAACCTCATCATCACCGGTGCTCTCGGAAAAATCCGCCGAGATGGCCGTGGCAATTACAAAGCCAAATTTGGGGAACTGGGCTCGATTGAGTTTACACTTTCGGCAGATCAATAATTCATCTGTTTCAAAGTTGCCTGGGATTACCGAAGTTACCGAGACCGTAGTTTCCTGATGTGTGAGGGTGGAGCCACGATAGAACTGGCATCAACCTGCACATGTGGAGAGTCCAACTGAATGGGCTGGGTTAAACCGGGCTTCCAGTTCGGTACGCGGTAAATATTGTTCGAGGCTCTACCCATCAGAATGTAGACTTGGTCGTCCCGCGGGTTCAGGGTATGACGTCCGAAGTAACTCCCGCCACTATGGCAATACATGCCTCCCCGTGTCATATTCCCGAAACTGAATCGGTCGTACATCAACGTGTCCACATAAAGGCCCTCCGTCGTGTACACATGGTAAAGGCCATTTCCGTCATGCATTCCGAGAAGACCGTAGACGGGCTGACTGATGTGCATCGTTGCGTAGACCTCCCCAGGTTGGGCTGGCCCAAAAGCCTTTCGCCCTACCCGCCATTTCTGTCGATAAGCGTCACCTTCCGGCACCCAACATGACAACTTCCATTGGGCACAGACCTGGCCTGCCTCATCAAATTTGTACCCGGTGATCCCATCGGGCTTGTAAACACCGGCAACATAGAGACTTCCGTCCTGGCCCTGAGTCACGTCCGACCAGTCCCAGAAACGGTCTCCGATTTCATTTCGTCCGTAAAGAGGAGCCAGTTGTATGGCCTTCCCAAATCGGATCGCCTCCGCTGCTTGGTCTGTGATGATCTGCTCCCAATGATTCCCTAGATAGACAGGGTTTCCGTGTGGATCAAAACGTGCAGGTTTCAGTCTTTTGACTGCATGGCCCCCTTTTCGAATCTCTACGATGCTCAAATCAGATAGATATTTACCTGCCCAGTACGTTCCAGCTCCTCGATTGGGAGTTTCCAGAAACTCAGACTCCTGAAGTTGGCCGTCACCATTTTTATCATGCCACCACCTGTTCCTGACGAAAGCTGCTGAGGGAAGCCAGCGTTCTCCCTCCTCCCGATAGATCATCCAGGCCCCGTAGGCCCGAAATGCTCCGCCAGCAAAACACAGATACCTGTGCCCATTCAACTCGATCAGTTGGGGAAACAGACGTCCTCCGGGGAATTGCTGCTCCATGTTCCGATGACAGAGCCCTTCCCAAACCGAATCCACTTTCCAGGCCCCCGTCTTGAAGTTGACCTCATATCTCAGCAATTCCGGGGTGTTGAGGCTGGTTGTGTAGATATATTCAGGCTGCCTGGGATCCATGCAGAACCCACCTGCTGCATTTTGACAGAGGTTCCAGTGCCTGAGTAAAGAACCATCCTCGGCGGACCATTCACCGATTCGCATGGGCCCACCACTTTCAGTGACAAGCAACCGAGTGAGACCAGCGGTATCTTCCCAAATTCTTACCTTGTTGGGGTGTACAAGGATTTCCGGATCATATTTCCCCGATTGTTTCTCTTTTTTACCGATGACCCGAACGACGTTTCCCTTGGTGTCGTAGCCCAAGACCTGTCTCCCGCGAATCGTGTAAAATACACCGTCCTTGCTTACCGCTAGACTCCGGGGCATGGAGCCCGAAGGCAAGACCACCACTCTTTGTAAGTCCGGTTTAGCCTCCTTCCCTGTCTCCATTACGCCAATTTCCCAATGTTCACCTTGGCGATGCAGAATGTACAGCCGCTGGTCCACAACCGCAATGGCCCGGGCCTCAATGGATTCCACCGGATCCAGTCGCTTGCCGGTGGCTCCGTCTAAAACCGTGATGCGTTTCTCATGGGGCTCACAAATGTACAATCTTGAGCCGTCAGGGCCTCGGGACACCGCCATGTCTGTGGGATATTGCTTACCCTTCCCAAGGCTCACGATCTTCTGCCCCCGACGGGTCCGGGTCGAACCGAACCTCTGATTGGTGTGGCAATACACTTCGTTGAAGCGAATCATCCACACATCCTTGCCATCGTAGGCGACATGTTGTCCGCCGGATCTCCCGGATGAATTCCAGGTGTGCACCACTTGATCGATGCCCACCTTGCGATTCAGGTCTACCAGAAAAGGATTTCTCCAATTTTCGATGTATCCGCTCAGGAACACTGCTTTGCCCATGGGGCCGACAGAGAGATCATAGATCGGTTCGAAGACATGCCCATGCACAGGCGGGAAACGTTGGTCCTGAGCCGCCGGAGGCGTCCAGGAATCTCCTGGAGACGTTACATACTCGGGAATCAAAGCATGGTACTGACCGTCCACCTTCCACTTCTTCGCCTCTGCAAAAATCCCCCTCAACACATAGTTCCCCTCAGGGACAGGCATGAAATTATCATCAAGACCGTTCCAGGTTTCTGTAAAAACTCCCTGGTTCTCGGCATTCACTGTACGTGCAGCTCCTGCGACAAAGGTACTGATCAACCAATCCGGGTTGTCCGCAGGTGCCGCTGCCAGGGTAACTGAATAAGTGGCCTCTTTGCCTTTGTATGGTAATTGGTAGCTGACCGGAAACCCTTTATCATCTGCAACCACCCTGGAAGACAAGAGGATCAGGGAACTGAAAAGCAGGCAGAGAATGCGTGTGAAATCCATTCAGGTTTCTACTACAAAATTAGCTCACCATACCCGGTGTCATGGAGAAAGATCGTGAGGACAATGGATCGTTTCATTGGGATGCGTAAAATAATGTTAGGAGTAATTCTCTGGAAAGATTTCCAAGCCTTCTCGGTCCGCCAAGGCTCTCTGGCGTTTATCAAAGCTGACAAAGGTATTTGCTCCGATTTGGAGTGCGAATGCGACATGGAAGATATCCATCGCACGACAGCCAAGATCTGTTGTGCTTGCGGTTAAGCGGACGAACTTGTTCATAAGATATTGCCAATCAATGGTAGTGCGATGGTAGATTCCCTGTTGCTTGTGAGTCTCCAATTGTCTCTCCAGCCCACTGGATTCTATTTTCGAAATTTCGCCCCAAAACACTTTCAGCTTAAATGTATTGAGAAGCTCTGCTTCAAGTAGTTCCCAAATTGGAATGGGTTCAGCTTGACTGGCAATCAGGTGTTGAACTTCAGTCGTGCCATCTTCGGATAAATACAGCTTAAACAAGGCACTGGTATCCAGATAAATCACTTTTCCCAGTCTCTTTCCCTGCTCTCACTAATGACTTCTGAAGCCGATTTGCCACGGTTCGGGATTGCCGTTGCCATGAAGTCTGGCCATTTCTCAATTTTGCGAGGCCCCGTTGGAACAATCTTTGCCGTCGGTTTGCCCCGATTTGTGATTTGAAAAGTCTCCCCGTTCGCAACCTGTTTCTCAATCTCCGACCACTTGGCCTTCATTTCCCTGACCGATACCGTTTTCATGTTTTACACTTTGAAAAACAATTGAGTCACAAAGTGTAAAACAAGTCAATGATCGCAACTACTTCTTTGGTGCAGGCATCCCATCAGCGACTCCGAGACAACAAATTGGGAGGACTGAACGGGCCAGGGGAAATTGGACAGGTTGGGGCAACCACTTTGATTCTTCTGAAGGGGGTCATGTCGCAGTAGATCATCCGTCGGAAATGTGGGCTAAGAAGAGAGCTTTTGCTAGGCAAAGGAATGAAAGGCAAAGGAATGGTAGGAGATACATCGCCAATCCCATCCAACGAAAGAATCCGCTGAGAAGGCAGGAGTTTCTAGGATTCACGGTGTCTTGGGTCTTGGTTACGAAATTCCGATAACATTGAACCGTAATCCCAATTCTGCCCTCACAAAAAATGAGCGAACCCCT
>CAYSOI010000330.1:0-5293 GCA_964432425.1 uncultured Opitutales bacterium
GGTTCAAACAAACCATGCTCCGGCTCCCGGATCTCAAATTGAGTAGAATGGACTCCGACGGCAATCCCCCCAGCACCGGCATCCATGTAGTAACGAAGGACCGCTTTCTGGTGTTGGGTGGACCAGTTGCCGTCCTGATTCAGTGTCAAAGGTAAAGCGGGAATGACACAACCGTCATCCAGGTTTGCCTTCCAGGAGTTGCGATCAGTACTTGCCATCTCTCGTTTCGAAGTGTGTGGGTTTGCCCAAAAGTTCTCCTCCTGATTTCAACCAGTTCGTCACCCAATCCATCATGGTCTCGATGCCGACTTTCGGTTTGCCAAACATCTTGTGTGACTTGGCAGGATTGTTGAGCCAGGCCGTGGGTGATTCCGTTCCAGTGATCTCAGCCTTGCAACCGAATCTTTCTGCAAAGCCTTCGGCCAGGTCACGGACTAGGTATACGTTTGGTCCAGTGATGTTGAGAATGTTGGGTGGATTGGAAACATGGGCCAGACTTTGCAGAATGTGTTGAATGGCATCTCCCTGCCAAATCAGGTTCACGTAACCCATGGACACATCCACAGGTGTTCCCGACAAAACTTTTTGAGCGATGTCCACCAGAACGCCATAGCGAAGATCAATGGAGTAATTGAGGCGTATCAATGCAGACTGGGTTCCATACTTTTCTCCTGCTTCGACAAAGGCATCTTCACGGCCCTTGCAGGAGATGGCATAGTCTCCGGGCGGATCCGTAGGGTCTTCTTCGACAGAGCCACCACTTTCCGGACTGACAAAGGAGTATACGCATCCAGTCGAAAGAGCCACGATTCTGGACCTCTGAAAGCGTTCCGCCACCAACCTTGGCATCTGCACATTCATTTTCTTCAACAGTTCAGGGTCATGTGCGGTTCCAAACTTCACTCCGGCAAGGAAGAAGACATTGGGCACATCCGGCAATTTGGAGAGCTGTTCCGGGGCACTGAGGTCTGCCGCGATGACTTCGCACCCGATCTTCTCAAATTCCGAACGATCTCTTACCGAACTGAATCGTGAAATTGCGTAAACGATGTCCTTCCGCCCAACTGCTTCCAATGCCCGCTTCAACATCAGGCAATGATGAAACCCCATCTTTCCTCCAGCTCCCAGTACTGCAAAATCTCCACCCTGTTCACGAATGGCATCCTGTGTGGCTTTATCCGGTGTAGCAATCTGTTGGTCCAGTTCCGTTGAATTTGTGGGAGCTTCCTGTTCCATGAAACTATCTGAATAGCCATTTGAAGGAAACACCAGACAGAATCTTGCGGATTTAACTGATGCTTGAATTTTGGTGTTCCAACCGATACTCCGAAGGGGTTTTGCCCTCCACACGGTAAAACACTTTGTACAACTGGTCCGAGTTGCGAAACCCGGAATCCAGGGCAATCGATTTCAATGCCGCATCGGAATAAACCAATCTGCGTTTAGCACTTTCGAGCCGCAGCCTGGTAATCTCCTGAGCAATGCTCCGGTCCACGGATTCGCGGAACTTCCTTTCCAACGTGCGCCGGGATGTGGCAACCGCCTTGCAAACATCGTTCACCTTGATCGGGGTGTCACAATGTTCCGTGATAAATCGCATCGCTCTGGCCACCAGCGGATCCTCCGCAGCGTAGGCATCGGAGGACTGTCGTGGGATCAGCTCTGCAGGAGTCAGAATGATTTTATGCTCAGGTGCCTTCTTGCCCTGCATCAATTGATCCAACAGTGCAGCGGCATGATAACCAATCCTATCATTCCCCATATCAATACTGGTCAGTGTGGGAGAAGGGGAGTTGCAAATGATCGGCTCGTTACCTCTACCAACAATGGCCACATCCTGGGATACACTCAGTCCTTTTCTGCGACATGCCTCGATCAAGTATCGACAATACAGATCCCGGCAAACCGCAATCCCAATCGGCGGTTCCCAACTCTCAATCCATTCATCCAGTTCCTGATTAAAGGTTTCCCAGCCATGGGCTTTTCCTTCCATGCTGGTTCGGGAAAACCTGTAAACGGTGCATGAAAATCCAGCTTCCCGAACGGTATCCCGAAATCCCTCCACCTGTAACCTTGAATCAATATCCCGAAGAAACCCCATAAAGCCAAACCGTTGAAAACCACGACCGATGAGATGTTGCGCTGCCATTTTCCCGGTTTCCCGAAAGTCGGAATTCACTGTCGGTACATCCTCCACCGGAGAGTTCAGCCAGACATTGACAATCGGGATGTTCAGAAGTTTGGCCATGTCAGCCAAGGGTTCGGTTGCCCGTGCGATAATGCCATCAAAAGGTGGTTCTCCATCTCTGGGCTTGAGGATTCGCTCATCTCGGGGAGTGATCGCACTTTCCCAGCCCGCCTCGTCCGCATACCGCTGACACCCGGCATAGGTCTCCAAGTGATGCTTCAATCCCCACTCCATATCAATGGCGATGGCGATTCTTTTCGGCCTTACCTTTGGTGATTCCATGACGCAAACTTACGTATTTACATCGGAAATGCACGTTAAAACTTCCATATTCATGGTTACTTCTCCAATTCCAACTCCGCCACAAAGATGGAAGAAGGCGGCTCTCTTCCGGGTTTTCGTGGATAACCTTCGTGACTGGAATAATAAGAAAGCAAGGCTCGATTCTCATCCAGTTGCACAAACCCAGGATAGGAACAATCACCACCGCTGGGGAGTTCCAGGATCGGATGCAAACGATCCTCCGCCAGCCAGTAGAGGGCACAAACCCGTTTCCCATACAGAGTATTTCGACCTCCGGTTATGTAGAGATCATTCCATTTGGCCAACATCGGGCCACCCATCGGACGATCGAGAGCCATTCTTTGAAACCTTTGATAAGGAGGAGACGACCGAATCAACTGAGCTGGACCATAACCAGTCCTCGCAACTCCCCATAACGTCCCATCCTCTTCAATGCGATAGGCGGTCTCATTGCCATAATCCGGCTGGACCATGGCATGGTGCTTCCACACCCAACCCTCTTCGCTGGTCAGCAGAACTTGTTCTGTAAGATGAGCCCGTTGTGCACGTGTCGTAGTGCGGACATAGTCTTTCACTCTTCTTGCACAAAGATATGCCTGCTTTTCATTGGTTGCCGCTCTCCAGATGTAGTGACCATGCGTTCCCTCAAGGAGTCTGGGAGGTGTCCAGGTTTTGCCATCTATGGTTGCCACAGCATAGCCGACATGGTCATTCAGTTGAAATTGGTTTTTCAGGAGGGGCCGGGCATCCCAAGTGCCGGTGTAAACAAATAACTTCTCCTTGAAAATGAGGAAATGGGGATCCCTTGTATCCCGATCCGGAATTGAAAAACGGTAGACATCCAGCCAAGTCATTCCTTCATCTTCACTGGATCGAATGATGATTTGTGAATCCGGATAAACTCCATGCCCAATCTCGCTCTTTCGAAATGCCAGGTAGATCTTTCCTTTGAAACGAACCAGGTCTGTAAATGCATTGTGATCCTCCCCAACTCCCTCAACTTTCCGAACTTGCTTCAGTTGGACTTTCGGCAACTGATCTGCCACTGGATCCTCCAGCAACCATTCCTTGGGAAACTGAGTAAATCGGATCACATGAGTGCGGCGTTCATGATCCCAGATTTCGAAAAGGCAACCGAGCTTGCCATTGGGCATGGTAGCCAGACTGGAGTATTCTGAGGAACGCAAATGAAGCCTTCGGAATCCTGGCCAGGTTTTGCCTTCATCGTAACTGATTCTAGCCACCAGATTTTGCCGATAAGGACCTGCGGGGTGAGTAAAGATCCATACTGGCTTCTGACCGCCACGATCTGGCAACACATGAAGAAACCCCTGACACGGGGCATCGTACAAAGCGTTCTCTTTCTTCACATTCTTCCAGGTCACTCCTTGATCATCACTCTCTGCAATGGTCCGCCATCCCTGAATTCTTGAAGGAGTGGGCTGAGCATTGTCAAAGTTCTGAGATCGGGAGTTGTAATAGAGTGTACCATCCCTGCGTTCGGCCACATTGCACTCTCCCACATTGGAAGTGACCGTTTCCCCCAGCTTCCAAGTTTTCCCATGATCATCACTGTAGACCATATGGCTTTCATAAATCGGACGCTTTCCCGCGTTCGGAAGCACGGCATGGTAAGACGGAATCAGCAGCCGACCGCTCTTCAATTGAATGCCCACAGTCGGTGCCCCGCCTCCCCAGGTCCAGTTCTTGCGGGTTAAAGTCTTGGTCAACTCCTGCGGCTTGGCCCAGGTTCGCCCACTGTCCTTGCTATGAGTCATGAAGATGCGGGAGGGTGTGCCTTTGCCGCTGGTAATGTCTTTTTCCGTGTCGGCATTCACATTTCTGGCAAACATCAGCCAGAGGGTTTTGGTGGATTGGTCCACAACCGGACAAAACTGCACCAAAGTATCGATCCCCGCATCTGCAACCAGTTCATTGCTCCCCCAGGTTTGACCATTATCGGTACTTCTCTTCAGAATGATATCGATGTTGCCATTTGCCCCGCCACCATCGACACGGCCTTCACTAAACGCCAGAAGAGAATTGTCTGGAGCCACCACTAAGAGAGGGATTCGCCAACGTTTGTACGGCAACCCCTCTTTGAATTCGACAGGAAACAAAGGTTTCGAAGACGGAGTTGCCATGATCGACAGCCAAGGCACACCCAACAAAAGCATCAGAATCGAGATTCTCATCATGCTTCAAAAATAGCCAATACCAACAATCCTGACCGACTTCATTCGTTAAGATGTTTCAGTCCCAATTCCCAATATCATCCTCTGTTCCAGAAATCCCGTCCGGCCCATTAGTCCATAGATCATACCCTTTTGCTCTCTTTTCTGATGGAAACTGGTAATTGCATTCGTTTCCCCAAGGATCGATGAGCTTGGATGCCCCTATGTACGGGCCATCCCTGAAACCAGAACTTGGGTCAGTATCAATCAATAAAACGGAAAGAGATTCAGGATACTTACCAACATCTAAATGGTAGCTCGTGATTACCAGTCTCAGTTCTGATTCAATTGATTTTCTAGCCTTCATGATATTTCCCTGAGGTGTCATTGACACGATCCATGAAGTAAGCCACCAAAGGGATAGAATCATTACCGCAACCAACGGCAGCTTAATTAAGAACAACGATAAGCAACCAGTGGCCAGTCGGTTAACACTCTCTTCATTTGAAGTGTTCGGGTTAGATTCCATAAATGCATTATAATATCAATTGCATTGGTTTTACGGGCATTTGTATCGATTAAAAATTGTTGGAGTTTAGGCTTTAGCCGATAATAAACCCCAGCTTCT
>CAYSOI010000331.1:0-5286 GCA_964432425.1 uncultured Opitutales bacterium
TGGCGATGTGTGAGAATATTGACTGGAATGTTGGGCGATTGCTCAGGAAGCTGGATGACCTCAAGGTGGCCAGGAATACGATTGTAATCTATTTTAATGACAATGGTCCCAACGGAGCCCGCTGGAATGGTGGCATGAAGGGGCGAAAAGGCTCCTCGGATGAAGGGGGTGTTCGCTCTCCGTTGCTGGTTCGCTGGCCTGCCAAAATTTGTGCAGGCAAGAAGGTTACTCAGATTTCTGGAGCCATTGATTTGTTGCCTTCTTTGGCAACTCTTTGTGAAGTCCCCTTCTCGCCGAAGAACCCCTTGGATGGCATGGACATTGCCGAGGTTCTTCTTGGAGAATCTCCCTCGGAGGAACTGGCAAATCGCAGAATCTTTTCCCGCTGGAGATCGACCAGTGTGCGAACACAACAGTTCCGGTTGGATTCGAAGGGTAAGCTCTTTGATTTGGCGGCAGATATTGGGCAACAGAAAGATATGTCCAGTGAATATCCGGAGATCGCAGCCCAACTCCGCAAGGAAGTTGCGAATTGGAATTCACAAATGCAAATGGAGCTGAATCAGCCGAAGCGACCGTTCCCCCTTGGTCATCCGGATTCACCTTATACACAGGTGCCAGCAAGGGATGCGATAAGTCATGGTGGGCTCAAGCGTTCCAACAAATTTCCCAATTGTTCCTACTTTGGAAATTGGAAAAGCACGGAGGATTTCCTTACTTGGGATGTGGAGGTGCAAACTTCCGGCAAGTATGCAGTCCAACTCTGGTACGCTTGCCAAAAGGATGCGGTGGGGACAAAATTGAAGCTTTCTGCCGGGAAGAGCTCCATCGTGAACAACATTTCCAAGCCCAACCCGGTTAAAGACAAGGGCATGGAGCATGACCGTGTGCCTCGCAAGGAATCTTACGTGAAGGATTTCATCCCCATGAATCTGGGAACCATTGAACTGATCAAGGGGTCCAGTGAGCTGAAGTTGGAAGCCTTGGACATCACAGGTGAAGAAGCGATTGAGTTTCGTCTGTTGTTTTTTGAAAAGCTGTAGGTTGGTAAATCCATGTCGCCGGAAGATCTAGAACGCACCATTGCCAACCCGGACTTTATTTCGGGGATCTACAATTATTGCGACCGTTGGTGCGAACGGTGTTCCATGACAGACCGTTGTGCGACCTTTGCCATCGAAAAACTACAGGATCCCGAAGTGTCGGAGGAAGATACCGAGATGGACGAAGCAGATAAGACTTTCTCCACCATCCATGCTTTGGAGAAACTGGAAGAGCTCTTTCGTCGCACGATGCGTATGATTCAACAAACTGCGGATGACATGGGCCTGGATTTGGATCTCGAATTTTCAGAGCCTGAAACCCACGAGGATTCGAACGGCGATACTGCCAGTCAGTATCTATTGCCCCAGGCAAAAGAATATGCGAATGTCGCAACAAAGTGGTTTGATCATGCCTCGAAAGAAGAGATTTGGCCGTTGTTGCAGGAGGAGTGGCAAAAGTCTCTCGATATGAATCTGCCAGGTAAAGCACCGCTGGAGGAAGCGGAGCAAACCAAGGATGCGTTTGAGGTAATCAACTGGTATCAGTTTCAAATTCAGGTCAAACTTCAACGGGCAATCCGTTCACTGCGCAAGGCAGAGGAAGAAGTGGAGTCGGATTTCGAAATCGAAGATGCCAATGGGAGTGCCAAGGTGGCCTTGATCGGGCTGGACCGCTCCATCTCTGCCTGGGCTCATGTTTTGAAAATTCTGCCCGATGAACAGGATTCGCTTCTTCCCATCCTATCTCTTCTTTCCAAAATCCGTAGAAAAACAGAGGGAATCTTTCCCCAAGCCAGAGCATTCAAACGACCCGGATTTGATTCGTGACGAATTTGTAACTTGAATGGGTTGTCAGATTCACATGGTTAGGATATTCTTTTATAAGCCAAAGTAAGATGAAGGACATACTAGATTCAGAGAAAACTACGCTAAAAAACATTCCTCACGGTCACAATAATCCCTCTGTCAGGGAGATTGAGGATCTGGCCAAGGACGTGAAGGACTCGATCAACAGGTATCGTACCACCGAATGTCAAAAAGGTCGGGAGATGGATTGGGATAAGGCAAAGGATGACTGGAAAGCTCATCAGGACGAAACGTCCAGACATACTGCGGAACTGGCAGAAGACGTAGAGCCCTACATGTTGCTCGACGAGTAGTGCTTTCGCAGCCCTGCTTTTCCAAAGTTTTTTTTGCAATACCCTTGCTTGTTTCTATTTAAGTGGACGTATGCTTTATCTTCGTTCCCATGCTGTCGTTATTGGATTATTGATCACTTCCTGGCATTTTCTGGTAGCCCAGCCCTCCAGTTTGATAAAGACCAAAGAGCTGTCCCCAAGATCCCAAGGTACAGGGCACCTTTTCCAGCTTCTAAAACCAGAGCAGACAGGGGTGCACTACATCGAGCCTTCAGATAAGAAGGAGACGTTTCAGAAATACGCCCACCTTCCGGAGATGACAGAGGCTGGCGTGATCCGTGGTATTTGTTTTGGCGACATTGATGGAGATTCCCTGGCAGATCTCTTTCTGGCCTACCCATTTGGTGGACATCGACTCTATCGAAATCTTGGGGACTTTCGATTTGAAGACATTACGGAGAAGGCGGGCATTCTGAGTATTTGTCAGACGCATTATGGGTCCGGCTGCAGCTTTGTGGATTACGATGGGGATGGGGATCTGGACTTGTTTGTTTCCGGGACCGGAGACTACAATCTTATGCTTGAGAATCTCGGTAACGGTAAGTTTGAAAACCGGGCCAGGGAATTGGGGTTACACCACAAAGGAACCAGTATTCAGATGGCCTTCGCCGATTATGATCAGGATGGGGATTTGGATGGCTATCTTCTGACCAACCGGTCTCAAAATAAAACGCGTCCACCTTCCGACACTTCCGTGAAAATCATCATCAGGAATGGAGAGCCTGAGGTGGAAGATCAATATCGGGGCATCTTTGATGTGGTGCGGCACCCCACCGAAAAAGTACGGATTGTTCCTGCTGGCGAACCGGATTTTCTGTTACGGAATGATGCAGGCGTTTTTAAGGATGTCAGTGAGGCGGCTGGGCTCTCTGGTACGGATGAGGGTTTGTCTGCATCATGGTTTGACTATGATGATGACGGCGACCCGGACCTGTACGTTGCCAATGATTTCTGGGGGCCAGATCAACTTTACCGAAATGATGGAGGGAAATTGGTAGATGTTACCAGGGAAACCTTGCCTCACATCCCTTGGTTTTCAATGGGGACAGCCGTGGGGGACATAAATAATGATACCCGGCTTGATCTATTGGCAACGGATATGGCTGGATCTACCCACTTCAAGTCCAAGATTGGCATGGGGGATATGGATGAGTCCGTATGGTTTCTGGAGACGTCAAATCCACAGCAGTACATGCGGAATGCATTATTCCTCAATACGGGAACTTCCCATTTTCTGGAGGCCGCTCACATGGCAGGCATTGCCAGCACGGATTGGACCTGGAGTGTACAGCTGGCTGATCTTGATAACGATGGTTGGCTGGATTTGTTCGGAACCAATGGAACGACCCACAAAGCCAACCATTCCGATATCGCCAAAGTCGCCAAGTCCATCCAGGACCCGATTAAACGTGCGAATTATTGGAGAGCCCAGGGCCTTCAAAAGGAAAGTAATTTTACCTACCGCAATCTTGGGGATTTGAAGTTTCAGAATATATCCAGGGAATGGGGATTGGACTATGAGGGAGTCAGTTATGGGGCGGCCTTGGCAGACTTGGATTTGGATGGAGATTTGGATCTGGCCATTACTTCGATCAGTGACCCGATTCGGATTTATAGGAACCACACCCAGACCGGTAATTTTTCGAGGATTCGGCTGCATGGAAAAGAGAGAAACACCCATGCTCTGGGAGCCAAAGTGACCTTGACCACCGACAACGGCCAAACCCTGGTTCGCTACCTGAACTCCTGCCAGGGCTACGTCTCTTCCAATGAGCCCATTCTGCATTTTGGTCTGGGCAAGGCCAAATCCATTGAAAGCCTCACGGTACGTTGGCCAACCGGCGAGGAACAAAGTTTTCAGAATGTACCGGTTAACCACTTCATTGAGATCCGCCAGGATCCAGAGGCTTCCCGATCGGTCCCCAGCCTACCTCAGAAGCCTCCCCTCTTTACTTCGAGCAATGCACTTGCTCATTATGCCCACAAGGAGAACCTCTACGATGATTACAAGGCTCAACCTTTGCTGCCACACAAGCTATCCAAACTTGGGCCAGGGCTTGCCCTGGGAGATGTCGATGCTGATGGAGACACGGACCTTTATATTGGTGGTGCCAGTAAGCAACCAGGACACTTTCTTCTCAACGATGGTGCAGGCGGATTCGAGCATTCGGAACAGGTCCCGATCAAAGCCTTTTATCTCGGAGAAGACATGGGAGCGGTCTTTTTTGATGCAGACCAGGACCAGGACCTGGATTTGTTTGTGAACAGTGGAGGAGCGGACATTCAATTGCGAACCGTCTTCCGCCGTGATCGCCTTCACCACAATGACGGCAAGGGGAATTTGCGGCTAGGAGCACGTGCGACAGAAAATCACCGCGACAGCAGTGGCCCAGTGGCTCCAGCGGATTTTGATAAGGATGGAGATATGGATCTGTTTATTGGAGGCCGGGTCTTGCCAGGGAATTACCCCAAGACTCCAGTGAGCCGTTTGCTGGTGAATGTAAATGGAGTGTTCTCTGACCAATCGGCAAGGGTCGCCCCAGGCATTCAGGAAACCGGCATGGTGACCGCCGCCCTTTGGACAGACGTGGATAATGATACCTGGCTGGACCTTCTCATTGCCCATGAATGGGGGCCTGTCCAGGTCTGGAAAAACGAGAAAGGCATCTTACGGGATTTTAGCCAGGAGGCTGGGACAAAATCGTTGCATGGTTGGTGGACCAGCATTTCCGGAGCCGACATTGATCGGGATGGGGATATCGATTATGTCGTTGGAAATCTCGGGCTGAACACAAAGTATCATCCCTCCAAAGAACATCCTTGGATTGCTTACTACGGCGTTTTTGGAAATTCTGAGCAACCCCGTTTTGTGGAAGCCAAGTACGAGCACGGCATCTTGCTCCCGATTCGAGGAAAGAGTTGTTCCACCGCCGCCATCCCCAGTCTCTCCACAAAGTTTACCACATTTCAGAAGTTTGCCCGTGCCACCTTGCCGGAGATCTATGCCGCCCCACGTTTGGCCGCCGCTGAGCAATTCGAAATTC
>CAYSOI010000332.1:0-5257 GCA_964432425.1 uncultured Opitutales bacterium
TTGGCCATGTAGTGCTGACGTTGTTCGAGGCGTTGTTCTTCGGTCGGTTCCAGAAGATGGACTACGGAATCGTGGTCGAAATCGGCGTTATGGTCCCGCATGCCTTTGTAGGACTCGGGTTGATTTTCGAGATCCGATTGGTGAACGGGTTGAAGTGGAAGGTCCTTGTCTTTGTATTTGGCCAGATGTCCAGGCAAGGGGTCGTAAGGTGGATGCGGTCCGGGGAAGCCAACTTCGAGGAAGAAGGATTTGTCCTCCGAGTAGTTCTCAATCCATTCGACGGCCCGGTCGCCAACGTAGTAATCGGAGTGCGTATCCGGGGGAAGATCCCAGGTGAAGGCACCAAGGCGTTCTTTGTAGTCGGGGCGTTTGCGGTACTCGATGCGTTTCTGCTTTTTGTGTCCGTTTCGAAGCAGGTACTTGTCCCACTCATCGAGGTATTCTCCACCTTCAAGGAAACGGTCTTTGTTCTCCACGATGTGGCGTTCATGAAATCCGCATGGAGTCTCGAACGGCCAGGTGTGCATCTTGCCGATGTTGCTGCAGTAGTAGCCCGATTCGTTAAGGTCTTCGATCCAACTACGGGTCCAGTTGTCAGCGTTTTGAAGGATGCCGGTGGTGTGGGGATAGTAACCGGTGAAGAGACTGGCCCGGGATGGGGCACAGGAGGGTGCCGTGATGTGGCAGTCTGTGAAATGGCAACCTTCCTTGACGAGACGGTCCAGGTTTGGGGTCTCCATGTAAGGAAACCCCAAGCTGGAAATGGTGTCATATCGTTGTTGATCCGTGAGGAGGAATACGATGTTCGGACGTTTGGCCACGTTGAAGAGAGAGTTATATAGTGTGGTGTCTTGCCGCGGGATACAGAGGCGGCACGTTTTTGCTACTTTTACTCAGCGTTGGCGTCGTAACTGCCGATGTTGCGGATCCAAATGTTGCGGAAACGCATGGGGTTGCCGTGGTCCTGAAGAACGATAGGGCCTTCCGGGGGGTGTGGCTTTGCGTAGTTGGCGACTTTCTTGTGCTTTACCGTACCGATGAATTCTTTGCGGTGGTGAAGGAGAACTCCGTTGTGGAGGACGGTAACGTTGGCCTTTTTGACGAGCTTGCCATCTTTCCAGCGGGCGGTTTCGAAGATGATGTCATAGGTCTGCCAGGATCCAGGTTTTTTGGCAGCATTCCAAAGGGGAGGGAACTGTCCGTACATGGCTCCGCATTGGCCGTCAGCGTAGCTCTTGTTGTTGAAGGAATCGAGCAACTGTACTTCGTAGCTTCCGTAAATGATGACACCACTGTTACCGCGGCCCTGGCTGACGCCTTTGACTTCTGCGGGGGTGGCAAATTCAAGGTGGAGTTGGAAGTCGCCGAAGTTGTCTTTGGTTTTGATGGTTCCGGACTTGGGAGTGACTTCCATGTAGCCGTTCTCAACTTTCCAGGCGACGGGCTTGTTTGGCTTGGTGTTTACCCAATTGTCGAGGTTGGTGCCGTCGAAGAGCACAGTGGCGTCGGAGGGCGGAGGTGCCAAATGGCTGAAGGTTTCGCCGGATTTCACAACGGATGGACGGGGGCGATTGTCGTCGTGCACACGCCATTTTCCGTCGGGTAACAGGGGTGTATCGGTGTAGCCGGTTGGGTGCTTTTTGTCAGCGGCATTAAGAAGTGAAGCGACGGCCAATGCCGCCAGAGAGGCGAGAAGGGTTTTGTTGATTATCATGGTTATGTTCAGAATGAATGAAATGGGTAAGTCAGGGTGAATGAAGTTTAGACAAGTTTGTAGAATTGCTCCCAGCCTTTGCGTGGTGGAGGACCATCAAGGGCTGCGTTGGCTTTGCCTTTGTTGCTGCCGGTAAACTTTTCCTTTTTGGTATCGAAGTTGATTTCCTCGTTGAGGGCTTGGCAAACGATGCCGAGCATGAGGGTCTTGGTGAGAGCACCGGCGACCTGGAAGTTGGAGGTCGTGGTATCTTCGCCAAGGATGGCGGCGGTGAAGCTGGCCTGGTGGTTGAACTTCGGATTGTTGGCCCGAAGATGCTGGCGCAGTTCCGTGCGTTTCTCGGTGTTGATGATGTTGGAGGTGCTGCTGTGGGAACCACGGGTGATGGCGTAGTCTTCGCCTTCCGGATAAAGTATGGTTCCAGCTCCGCCGAGTTTTGGGGTGGTGAGTTTGCCGTCTTCTTTGTCCATGTATTTTTCGGCAACCTTGGGTTTGCAGTCAGCTCCGTCACGCCAGTAGAGGTCGACGGCGGGGTTGTTGCAACTGGCAGCAAACTCCATCTTCATGTGCGAACTAAGGGGGAAGATGACGTCGTTGTGATCGTCCATGAGAATGGGGCTGATCTTGTGGGGTTGACCGAGCTTGAGGAAGTCGTGGGCAAAGTCGATGATGTGGGCACCCCAGTCGCCGAGCATTCCGTTTCCGTAGAGGTAGAAAGCCCGCCAGTCGAAGGGATGGTATTTGCGGCTGTAGGGTTTGACTTCGGCTGGTCCGCACCAGAGATCCCAGTCGAGGGATTTGGGCATTTCTTCTTTGGCGGGGAATTTGGAAATCCGTTTGTTTTTATCCATGAAGAAGAGGCCAGGGGTTTTCCAGGCTTCAATCTTGGTGACATTCTTGATCACGCCAGCTTCGACCATGCTCTTAAACTGCTCGGAACCTGCGGACGTGTGCCCCTGATTGCCCATTTGGGTGACGACTCCGAACTTCTTCTCCGCCTTCATGAGTAGGTCAGCTTCGAGGTAGGAGTGGGTCAATGGCTTTTCCACGTAAACGTGCTTGCCCATGGACATGGCCAGGATGGCGGCGGGGAAGTGAGTGTGGTCAGGGGTGCAAATGGTGACAGCGTCGACATCCTTACCCATTTTTTCGAGCATGATGCGGAAGTCCTGGAATTGTTTGGCGTCTGGGAAACGCTGGAGATTCTTTTCAATGCCACCACGTCGGAAATCCACGTCACACCATGCCGAAACTTCCGCTTTTCCATCTTTGCAAACTCCAGGGACGACTCCATTGGCCCGTCCGCCGCATCCAATCACTCCGAGGTTGACCCGCTTGCTTGGTGGCAACTTCCCGTTCTCGTCCGGCTTTCCGGTGACGAGGTACGAAGGCAGCACGGTAAAACCAAAGGTAGCTGCGGATTTCTTGAGGAAGGAGCGACGTTGGATGTGATTCATATCTTACTTGTAAATAACAGTTAAAAATGGAGGTGAGGGGTTTGGAGAAGGGGCTATTCAGTGTCAAGTTTCGCATGAGCATTGACCTGAAAATGTTTTCCATAATGCTGCCCTGCACAATGAATGTACTTCTTCGGATTCTTCTCCCGCTGTTTTTCTTGATGACTTACAGCTTCGCGGCCCGGCCCAACATTCTTTTCCTCTTCACTGATGATCATGCGACGCAGGCCATCAGTGCCTATCAGCACAAGTTGAAGCTCAATAAAACGCCGAATTTGGATCGGTTGGCCAGGGAAGGAATGCTCTTTCAGCGATGCCTGGTCACCAACTCGATCTGTGCCCCAAGTCGGGCGGTCGTTTTGACCGGCAAATACTCCCACATGAACGGGCAGAGAACCAATCGGGACATATTTGATGGTTCACAGGTCACTTTTCCCAAGTTGCTCCGCAAAGCCGGTTACCAAACGTCCATTATCGGGAAATGGCATTTGAAGTCCGAACCAACCGGTTTTGATCATTACGAAGTACTCAAGGGGCAAGGTCAGTATTACAACCCGATGCTCAAAACCAACGGCAAGGAGGTGAAACATACCGGTTACACCACGGACATCATTACGGACCAGTCATTGAAGTGGATAAAAAATCGTGATCCGAAGAAGCCGTTTATGCTCATGAGCCAACACAAGGCACCGCATGGCCGCTGGGAACCCGCACTACGGCATTTGGGAATGTACGATGGGCAAACCCTCCCAGAACCCGACTCTCTCTTTGATAATTACAAAGGTCGTGGCAAAGCCGCGAAAGGGCACAAGATGGGGATTGCAGACCACATGGGACCTTCTCGTCTGATGTTTCGCTACTCCAGCAAGTTCACTCCGGAGCAATTCAAAAAGTTCGACGGGTATTTCCGGCCACTCAATGAAGCTCACAACGCGGCCAATCTGGAAGGGGAGGCCAAGACCCGCTGGAATTACCAGAGGTACATCAAGAACTACCTGAGTTGTGTGAAGGCGGTCGATGGGAACGTCGGCAGACTTCTGGATTATCTGGATGAATCCGGGTTGGCGGAGAACACCGTGGTCATCTACAGCTCGGATCAGGGCTTCTATCTTGGCGAACATGGATGGTTCGACAAGCGTTG
The DNA here is from genome assembly GCA_964432425.1 of uncultured Opitutales bacterium. Taxonomy (GTDB): domain Bacteria; phylum Verrucomicrobiota; class Verrucomicrobiia; order Opitutales; family JABJCN01; genus JAYPDO01. The sequence goes on from CAYSOI010000332.1 coordinate 4,313, forward strand.
GATGTATGACGAAAGTTTGCGAACTCCCCTCATCATCCGCTGGCCCGGAGTGACCCAACCAGGATCAGTCAATTCTGATATTGTTTCCAATCTCGATTATGCGGAGACCATGCTGGAGATGGCCGGAGTGAAGGTTCCCAAAGAAATGCATGGCCGGAGCCTGGTTCCTATTCTCAAGGGCAAAACACCCGAAGACTGGAGAAAGACGTTTTACTACCAGTATTATGAATCCGGAGGTCATGGAGTGCCTGCACATTATGGAATCGCAACCAAACGCTACAAGCTGATGCACTTCCATGAACCCAAAATCGACGAGTGGGAATTCTACGACATGGAGACGGATCCGAACGAAATGCAAAGCGTCTATGGACAGAAGGCGTACTCCAGGGTCATTGCGGGATTGAAATCCAAACTACGGAACCACCAGGAAGCGTTGAAAGTGGACGAGGCAAATCGCTGAAGTACGCCAGTTTTCTCGAATGTTCCTATTACATGATCGAACGCTTACCTTATGAAAAAAACCTCCATTCTCCTCTCGTTTCTCCTCATCCATTCCCTATCTGCCAAAGACTCCGATTGGGTGACCCTCGGCAAAGATGATTTTGTTCAGGTCAACTGTGACCCGGAAACATTCCAATTTAAAGAAAACAATATCATCTATTGCACTGGCAAACCCATCGGCGGCATCCGCACAGCCAAGTCCTACAAGAACTTCGAGCTGGATGTTTCCTGGCGGCATTTGAAGTACGCAGGCAACTCCGGCATCTTCATCTGGTCCCCCAAGTCCGTCCTCGACAAATTGCCCCGTAACAAACTCCCGCAAGGTATTGAAATCCAGGTTCTGGATCTCGGCTACGAAGAACGTTGGGAAAAGAATAAGGGGAAACCCTCCAATTGGTTCACCAGCCATGGCGACGTCTTCCCAGTCGGGGTCTCCAAAATGAC
>CAYSOI010000333.1:0-5207 GCA_964432425.1 uncultured Opitutales bacterium
CTTTGCCAAATTGAAGCAGTACCGGGGGATTGCCACCCGCTACGATAAGCGAGCTTGCGCTTTTTTGGGAGCTATCCACTGGGTAGCTGCGGTCATTTGGCTAAATTGATGGCAAGCCCTAGATCAAATCTTACCATTTAGCCATCCTTGAAATTTTTTGTCGTAAGCCATAACGCCGCAAATCAGCGGCGCGGTATTCCGCGTACGCTGGGTTTGTCTTGTTAGCCATCTGTCCCTGTTTTGTAGCTTCGTCCTTTCCTGGTTCCTGGATGCGCTGAGTGCTCACCTACGAGGTGCAGGTATTTCTCGGGAACAGAATGTACGTGTTCCGCTTCTGGTATACTGTCGCTACGGCGAACGGCTAAAGTGGGCGGCTCAGCCACATCCTGCCCAAATACCTGTCTGCTGATCTCTCTCGCAAGTATCTCTGCCATGAGGGAGGGTACTGCGTTGCCGATCTGCCTTTGAATCTCAGTTCTTGGTGCATCAATCAGGAAATGATTTGGAAAGGTCTGTATGCCTGCCATCTCTTGCCACGATAGCTTTCTATTGTTCCAATGGAATGGACCAATGGCTGAACCAGGCTGCGCTTGAATTGTCCAGCTTGGTAGTCGTTTTGAGAGTTTCAGCAGGAAACTCCAATAACGAGTTCTCCATCCAAAGAGCGGCAACCCGCCCTTCCGATCAGTGTGCCAGAGGTAGTTCTCTCCTTCGGGAATGGAGGGCAGCAAGTCTGCCCACTTGCCGCCCACCTTCAGCTTCTGTTTCGGGTCGAGAGGAATCTTGCCGATAGCTTCCCATGCCGACACGTAGGGCATGATGCCCAAATCGCCAAACAGCGATGCCTCCGCTTCTTCCGAAGGAATGTGTGTAGGGTCTGGAAACCTGAATCGCACGCCGCTACGCGATGCAACCAGGAAGAAGCGTACCCGAAGCTGAGGAACTCCGTAGTCTGCAACATTGAGTACGGACCATGATGGGATGTAGTGCAGTCCGGTGTTCAGGTTGATGTCCTTGATGCGCTCGATGATGAACTGAAATCCCTCTTCTTTCCCGTTGTAGTTCAAGCCATGGACGTTTTCTAAGAGGAACGCACGCGGCTGTAACTCCTCCACAAAACGGAAGTACTGTTCGAGGGTATTGGCGCGAGGATCAGCGAGACGGAGCGTATCGCCCTTACTCCAGTACGCAGATTTCGAGAATGGTTGACATGGAGGGCCGCCTATCAGAACATCGCATGCACCCGGCTTGGAACCGATGGACTCCTTGACGGTTGAAGTGCTGACCTCTTCGATGGGGGCATGAACGACGTTCTGCCGCTGATTGAGGCGCAAAGTCTCGCATGAAAACTTGTCATAGTCGTTCGCAAAGCGAACGGAGAATCCAGCTGCCTCAAACCCGTAATCCAGCCCGCCACAGCCGGAAAACAGACTCACGACTTGAAGGTCAGATTTCTGGGTCGTACACAATTTCTGTCTTCTTTCGATTGATGGCCTCAATGATGTCGCCGAGGCTTTTGCCGACGATCCTGTCAAAGACCTCAGTCCATGGCTTCGTTTCCTCGGCAACCGAGATATGTACATTGACTTCGGCGTTTGCCCCTGTTCCCCATGCACGAAGGCCTATGCCTGGGGTGCGTTTGGGTTGCTTCTGTAGAATTCTAATCGATTTGCGAGCAGAAATCAGCCGAAACTCAGGGTTCGCAAACTCCTGACGGATGCTGTCCCAATGTTTCGTCGTGATCCCATACACGAACTTGTCCTCGGCATCCCGGATCCGAGTTCCCGAGAAATCGTTTAGAATCCGCCAGACTATCGCTTCGTTGGCGTCAAACAACGGGATAAGGTGGGTATTGATTGAATCCACAAGGTCATAGTCAATGGCTACTGCGTAAAGAAGGTTGGGCTCCTTCTCAATCGAATCGTATGCTTTGTATACAGGGATTGGAATACAGTCGTCTGGTTCCAAACCGACAAGTTGTTTTGCGCTCTCAAATCGAGTTCCGGCATTCTTCACGTTGATCGGAAGGCGCAAGTCGCCTTCGGTCAGCGTGAAATCGACGAGCGTGTGCCCTGACTCCCTGTCGTCCTCGTAGTCAACGGTGTTCCTTTTCACACGAAGCGCATCTATTTCCTCAAGAAATCGCTGTTCAGTAATGGCGGCAGGGAACATCTTGGTGATGGGGTTTTCTGCCGAACCTGTCTTGGTTCGAGCTTTGATGTTCCCAAGAAAGCCGCTCTTCAGTGTCGGAACCAGTTCACTGGCTTTTGTGAGCGAGTAGCAGTTTAGGTCGAAGAGGTGCCGCGCAATTTCATTGGGATCTTTGCTGCCAGCGATGGTCCAGAGATATGCCTGAGCGAGTCCAGCGCCAACCCATCGCGAGTCAGGTAGCACGGCAACGATGGCCTTGGCCGCTTGTTCATCAGTGTATTTCGTCATGTAGTCTCTTTTCTCTTCTGGTTGTTCGGTGCAGCCCTTTGTTAGGGCATTTTTTGCGCATTTGCCACCTTGGTATTGATTTGCTCAGCAAATTTCAGAGCTTTGCGCATTGTTTCTTGGAGAGACTCCCAGTTCTTCCAATGCTGCTCCAAAACCTGGGAGCCTACAATATTTTGAAAATCGACTTTGGTTGGCCTACCCCATTTTTCGTATTTTTCAAGCCGGTTGATTCTTTCTTTTAGATCGTTAATACCCTTTGTTTTTGGTGATAACTTGGCATCCCTGAGCATCCATGCGTGCCATTCTTTATTGCCTTTTGATTGATTGCATTTTCCGCAGGCTGGCACCAAATTATGAATTTCTGATATGTAGCCAGTGGGTTTTTTCTTTAAAACTAATGGACGTAGGTGATCCCATTATGTCGCTGATGCTCCGCAATGTGAACATTGAAAGGTTTCTGGTGTCATTTCCAATATTGCCAATGCTTCCCTTACTTGCTCCTCAGTTGGTTGAACTACCGGGATAATTGAATTAATGAATACATTGGTAATGCTTGAAGGTCTTCCTGTGATCTTCATCGGTGTTGGCATTCTGAATAGTAGTAGATAGTTCATTCTTTTTTGCTCTAACGTTTAGCTTGAGGGGCGCGTAAACAGGCGGAGAAGCAACCTGAGGGAGCGTCCCTCTCTAAGCAATTGTTAGACTTTGGGTCGGCCAACGTAGACCTCTTTGCCTGTCGATAGATCAAGATAAACATCTGTGCCATTTTCATGACGCAAGAATTTCAACTTTTCAACTATTTCATCGTTTCCGACGAACTTGAAATTGGCGCTAAGTGAATCGTCGTAGGTCTAGCCATCAGGTGTAGCTAACGGCATACATTTGGCTGACATATGGAAACCTGCAAAGATTCTTGGCTCCTCGAACAACCAACATGCCGCCACTTTGTTTCCAGTTTCACCAAGAGATAAATGAGCAAACTCAAGCTAGTCGGCGGGCATGGTTGGTCCACGACGACAATATCCACGGCCTGACCATTCCTTACGAAAGTTAGCCCGCTTTTTTCAAGGGACCTGACAAAGGTCTCAACTTCAGGCGGCGACATGAAGCCAACTCGTGCAAGTTCATCGTCGGCGTAGAGGGTGCTATTAGGAACTACGTTTTCAAATTCACGCCATCCACCCTGGAACTGTTTGTCTATTGCATCACGCCACACAATGACTGAGATTGCTTCAACTAGAACTGCCATAGCCTCTCCTCAAAAGCCTAACACCAAGCTAAGCGGCGCAGCTTTGTTGCATCCTTGCTGAGCGCCTTGTTATGTTTGCGGGATTCTACATTCCCAGCATAAAGGTTTGAAGTCGAAAACCTTTTCCATTTCTTCAGTGCTATATATGAATAACTCTGGATTATCTAAAGCATTCGAAACAATAGCTAAACGCCATTGCGGATCAACTGACTTAGTGCGCTCATTTCTGGAAAGGAAAAAGCGTTGCTCATCAAGTGATGCACCTTTAACTTCGATCTTTAGAACCGCCTTACCCTTTTCGGCAAACAAGTCATAACCACAATTGTCACTCTGAAGATCTGAGACAGAGTAACCCTGATACTTATAGTGGTTTACAACATAATCAATGGCCGCAAGCTCGACCTTTTTACATTTCTGGGGATCAGGAAAGTTGCTGGAAGTTACCTCAACATCATAACTTTCCTCTGCCGAGAGAAATAGTATTCCATCAACTTTTTCAGCTGGCCGGTGCAGGCGATGTTTTTCGATGATTATTGGATCTTGCGAATATTTATCAGCCTTATATTTACCCAGCAATTTCCAAGCATTCACAGCCTGTTTTAGATAACAGGTACATATTCCTGTTGCTCCAAAAACAACCTAGCATTTTCTTTAATACGTACACGATTGCCCACAACAATAACTTCAGGCGCTTCGGGATTTAGCTCAGTTGTAATGGCTAAACCTTTCACAACATTGTTCCTGGTTCGAATATAAGAGTCTCCACCACCCAAATTTTCAGCCAGCTCAGGAGTAGTTAAAATGGTCATTTTATTTCCATATTTATGAGCATACATAACTGTGTGCTATAAAGCATGCGGTACTTTAACATTCTATAATGCATAAGGCCTAGTTCAACGAATTGATAAAGTACCAATGGTTTTTCTGTCACTCTGACAGAGTAAACGTTCGCAACATGCCACTCGTTATGCCTACTGTCAACTCTTTCGCCGACCTCCATGATTCCTCCTGACCTGACTCACAAATTATTGTGAAAATCAATGAACTGGCGAAGTCTCATTCTCATGCCCACTGGTACATGAAGCGGATTGAGGAGTTTCTTGCTGCTTATCCAAGAGAGTCAATTTCGGCTCATCGCGCAGCTCGAATCACAGCTTGGTTTTCAAAACTAGGCCGCAATAAGAGACTCCAACCCTGGCAGTTCGGGCAATGTGTGTGGGCAATCAAGATTTTGCTGGAAATGGTGTCAGCATCTGCATTTCGTGAAATTGACTAGAGCTACTGGCTGGAAGGACCCCGTCCTTTGGAAAAGACCCATTCCACAACAGGCATGGAAAACACACGCCCAGCAATTCCAGATGCAGAGCCGGTGGTTTCTTCAGGCATGTTGACGACAATTGGCCTCAATTTCTCTCTGCCCCTCTGCCAAAATCACTAATTCTTCGGTCGAATGTGAAAAGTCCTGCCAGACTCTTCCCAGTGGATCTCTAAAGATCCCGAAGCTGAAACCTCGGGATTC